>DASZEO010000228.1:0-8973 GCA_035940755.1 Allosphingosinicella sp.
GAAAAGGCGTCGGGCCTCGTCTGCGGCCAGGATTTCTTCCTCGGCTACTCGCCCGAGCGCATCAACCCCGGCGACCGCGAGCATACGGTCGACCGTATCGTGAAGGTCGTCGCCGGCCAGAACGAGGCGGTGACCGAAACTCTGGCGCAGGTCTACGGCGCCGTCACCAGCGCCGGCGTGTTCCGTGCCGCCTCGATCAAGGCGGCCGAGGCGGCCAAGGTCATCGAGAACGCCCAGCGCGACATCAACATCGCCTTCATGAACGAGATCACGCAGATCTTCGCGCGGCTGGACCTGTCGATCTGGGACGTGCTCGACGCCGCCGGGACCAAGTGGAACTTCCTCAAGTTCCAGCCCGGCCTGGTCGGCGGCCACTGCATCGGCGTCGATCCTTATTATCTGAGCCACCGCGCCCAGGAGCTGGGGCACGAGCCGGACGTGATCCTCGCCGGCCGCTCGATCAACGACCGGATGGGGCCATGGATCGCCGAGTGCCTCCACCAGGGCCGCGGCGGGCGCCCGGGGTCGGTGCTGGTGATGGGGCTGACGTTCAAGGAGGACGTCCCGGACCTGCGCAACAGCAAGGTCATCGACCTCATCCGGCGGCTCGAGGCGCTCGGCCACCGGGTCACCGTCCACGACCCGCGCGCCAATGTCGACGAGGCGCGGCACGAATATGGCTGCGAACTGGACGAGGCGGCGCTGGAGCGCAGCTACGACCTGGTCGTCGCCGCCGTCCCGCATGCCGAGTACAGGATCCTCGCCGCCGAGGACATCAGGGCGCTGGCCAATGACGGCGGCTGCATCGCCGATCTGAAGGGCATATGGCGCCGGCTAGAGCTCGGTGCCGGCATTGACCGCTGGACGCTCTAGCCCCTCGCTGCGGCGCCCGCTCAGCCGCGCCCGCACCCAGCGCCGCGCCGGCCGCTCGTAGATCCAGTAGAAGACCAGGCTCGCCGCCACCGAAGCCGCCAGACCGAGGAGGATCGCGGCCGGCCATCGGTGCGTGACCCTCGCCACCAGGCGGGAGGTAACGGAAATGAGCGGGTTGTGGATCAGGTAGAGCGCGTAGGAGGCGTCGCCGAGGACCAGCAGCCACCCCGCCACCTGAAACCCGCCTGCCGTCTCCAGCCGGACGAGCACTGGAACGAAGCAGGCGATTCCGAGCCCGAAGAGGAACGACAGCTGCTTGTTCTCGCCGGTCGCGAAGAACAGGGCGACGAACAGGCAGCCCAGCGCGCTCAACGCCAGCGGGCGATCGAAGCGGCGGTGCAGGATCGCCCAGGCCGCGACCATTCCGAACAGGAACTCCAGGTTTATCGGGTGAAGGAAGACGGCCGCGACGCTGAGCGTCGGCGGCCCGTCGAGCAGGCCGAACACGAGGCGCCAGCCGACGATCGCCGCCGCCCACAGGCCGGCGAGGAGGAGCGGCCGCGAGCCCTGCAGGAACAGGAACGCCAAAGCGTAGAAGACCAGCTCGTGCTCCAACGTCCAGGCAACCGGCAAAGCCGGCGCCGAGCCGCTCGGGATGAGGGTGAGCGTCGAAAACCAGCCCCAGTCCTGGGGGCGAAGGCTCAGTGTCGGAAGGAAGGTGTAGACGAGCGCAAGGCCGATCCCGACCGGCAGATAGGGCACGAAGATCCGCACGAGCCGGCTCTCGGCGAACCGCCGCCGCCACCCCGGCCGCTGCGCCCGGCCGGCATTGGTGTAGAAGATGATGAAGCCCGACAGCACGAAGAAGAAATCGACGCCGAGATAGCCCAGCCCCGCTGCGCGGTCGAACCAGCCCGGCAGCGGCGCCACGAACGCGGCCGTGGACGTGCGCGCGTGAAGCATCACCACCGCCAGCGCCGCGAGCGCCCGCCCGGCCTGAAGGATCGCGATCGGCCTGGTCTCGGGTGCGGTGCTCGCCACCCGCGCGGTGTGGCGCAGGAGCGATCAGATGATCAAGGCCGGCGCCTCAGCCGACGATGCCGTGATATTCGCGGTACCAGGCGACGAAGCGCGGCACGCCCTCGTCGATCGCCGTGGTCGGCCTGAAGCCCAGGTCGCGCTGGATGGCGCTGATGTCCGCATAGGTGTCGCGAACGTCGCCCGGCTGCATCTCGAGCAGCCTCTTCTCGGCTTCGCGTCCGCAGGCCTGCTCGATGAGGCCGATCATCCGCCCGAGCTCTTCCGACCTGTTGTTGCCGATATTGTAGAGCCGGTGGGGCGCGCGGCTGCCGCCGGCTTTCTCCTCGCCGTCGTCGGGCGGCGGGTTGTCGAGCGCTGCGACCACGCCGGTGACGATGTCGTCGATATAGGTGAAGTCGCGGCGCATGTTGCCCTGGCCGAACACGTCGATCGGGCGGCCTTCGAGGATTGCCCGGGTGAACAGCCACATCGCCATGTCCGGCCGCCCCCAAGGCCCGTAGACGGTGAAGAAACGCAGCCCCGTCTGCGGCAGCCGGTAGAGATGGGCGTAGGTCTCGCTCATCAGCTCGTCGGCCTTCTTGGTGGCGGCATAAAGCGACAGCGGATGGTCGACTCGATCCTCGACGCGAAACGGAAGCGTCTCGTTGCCGCCATAAACGGACGAGGAGGAGGCGTAGACGAGGTGGGCGCTCCGCCGGTGACGGGCGAGCTCGAGCAGGTTGAGGTGCCCGGCCAGGTTGGAGCGGAGGTAGGCACGGGGGTTTTCGAGCGAATAGCGGACGCCCGCCTGAGCGCCGAGGTGGACGATCTTCTCGTAATCCGCGCCTTCGAGCGCCGACTCCAGCTGCCCCTCGTCGGCGAAGTCCGCCTCGACGAAGCGAAAGGCGCCGCCGTGCCGGCGCTGAAGCTCGGCGATGCGGTCGCGCTTCAGCTTGACGCTGTAATAATCGTTGACGTTGTCGAGGCCGATCACCTCCTCCCCGCGCGCCATGAGGCGGCCGGCGACGTGGAAGCCGATGAAGCCGGCGGCGCCGGTGACGAGAGTGGACATGAGGCCCCTGCCGATGTTGCCTGGCCGCGCTTACCGGAGGCTCCGCGGCTCGACAACCGGCGGGTGGGCGTGTAGCTGCCGCGCCCCAGGCGCTGGACGTGGCCCGACCGTCTTTCTAAGCCGCGGCTCCTCCACCAAGCCTTGTCAGGAGCTTTGCGCACTCACGTGGCCGTTCAACCGGACAAGCACGCGATGAGGCGTCGCGCGATCTGGAGCCAGGCGGGCTTTCAGCTCGGCGTCGCGCTGCTGCTCGCCGTAGCCCTGCCGTGGACGGTGCGCGTCAACCTCCATGTCGCGGAGCTGGAATGGCCGGGCCTTCAGAATTCGCTGGCCGGGACGGTGGCCGCGCTGATCGCCGGCTATTTCGGCTACCGGCGCCTCTCTCGCTATCCGGGCGTTCGCGCCTCCTTCTACATCCTGCCCACCTTCGCCGCTTCCTACGCTACCGTTCTGGTGATCTTCTTCTTCGCCCGCCTCGACTACAGCCGCCTCCATTTCTCGGTCAGCTTCCTGCTGTGCGTCTTCTGGTTCTATGTCGTCTATTTCAACCTGCAGCGCCGCCGGCTCAGGATCGGCTTCATCCCTGCGGGGGAAACGGAGCGAGTCACGGCCATTCCCGACGTCGTGTGGGTGGATCTTTCGAAGGACCCGTCGGCCGCGGCCGGCCTCGACCTGATCGTCGCCGACCTGAGGGCCGATCTCGGCGAGAAGTGGGAGCGCTTCCTCGCCGACCGGGCCCTCGAAGGCCGCCTCGTCATGCACGTCAAGCAGATGGAGGAATCGCTGACGGGCCGGGTCGCCATCGAGCATTTGTCGGAAAACACCCTGGGCTCGCTGATTCCCGCGGTCGTGTACGCCCGCGTCAAGCGCGTCGGGGACTTCCTCGCCGCCCTCGCCGCCCTGCCGCTGCTTGCCCCGTTCCTGCTGCTGATCGGCGCCGCCATCCGGCTCGACAGCCGCGGCCCGGTCTTCTTCCTTCAGCAGAGGATGGGCTATCGGGGCGTGCCGTTCCGGATGATCAAGTTCCGGACCATGCGATCGGAGGGCGGTTCCGTCGCCGACCCCCGGCGAGCCGCCATGACCGGGGCCGAGGACCTTCGCGTGACCCCCGTCGGGCGGTGGCTGCGCCGCTACCGGCTCGACGAGCTGCCGCAGCTGTTCAACGTCCTGCGCGGCGAGATGAGCTGGATCGGCCCCCGCCCCGAAGCGATCGCGTTGTCGCAATGGTATGAGGCGGAGCTTCCCTTCTACCGCTACCGCCACATCGTGCGCCCGGGCATCACCGGCTGGGCGCAGCTGAAGCAGGGCCATGTGGCGGAGGTCGACGAGGTGCTGGAGAAGCTCCATTACGACTTCTATTACATCAAGAACTTCTCCTTCTGGCTCGACCTGCTGATCCTGGCCGGCACGATCCGGGTCATGGTCAGCGGCTACGGCGCGCGCTGAACGTCCGGCTGCGGACTTGACTCGGCGACGGCTTGCCCGTTCAGGCGCGGCGATTTAGGTGCGGTCGGCGAGCGCGGCGGCTGATTTTTCCGGGACCAGAGTGGCGATGAGTTTCTTGAAGAGGTTGGCGCGCGGATCGGCGGCGAGGCAGCGGCCCGCGCCGAAGGGCAAGGAAGGCGCCCGCGCCTATGCCGTCGGCGACATTCACGGATGCCTCGATCTGCTGGAAGGCCTGCTCGCGCGGATCGAGGAGGACGCTGCCGCTAGGCCGCCGAAGAAGACCTATGTCGTCTTCCTCGGCGACCTGATCGATCGCGGCCCGGCTTCCGCCGGGGTGGTGGAGCGGCTGCGCAACTACCGTCCGGGCTTTGCGACGCCGGTCTTCATCGCCGGCAACCATGAGGAGATCATGCTTCGCGTGCTGGGAGGCGAAGCGGACATCTTGACGGACTGGCTCAAGTTCGGCGGCGCCGAATGCCTCGAAAGCTACGGGCTCGATGTGGCGGCGCTGAAGCGGATGGAGCCGGAGGGGGCCGTGGCGCAGATCAAAGCGCGGCTGCCGGCCGAGCATGTCGCCTTTCTCGAGAGCTTCGCCGACACGTTCCGCTTCGGCGACTATCTGTTCGTCCATGCCGGCATCCGCCCAGGCATCGACCTCGAGCACCAGGACCAGTTCGACCTCAGGTGGATCCGCGAGCCTTTCCTCAGCGATGACGAGGAGCACGGCCTGGTCGTCGTCCACGGCCACACCATCGTCGACGAGGTGGAAGAGCGCCGCAACCGCATCGGCCTCGATACCGGCGCCTACCGCAACGGCGTCCTCACCGCGCTCGGCATCGAGGATTGCGAGCGCTGGTACCTGTCGAGCTCGGGCGCGGCGGCGCGCGAGCGGCCGCGTGAGGGCCTGCTGTCGTGAAATCACGGGATTCGGCAGAGCGGTTCCGCCGCCGCCGGCGCTCCTCCGAACCCGCTCCCGAAGCGGAAGACCCGCCGGCGCGGGTTCGCGGCTTCGCGAGCCTGCCCACCATCGCCGCTGCGCTTGTCGGCGCGCTTGTGCTGGGCTTCTTCGTCGTGCGCTACTCGGTCGTCAACGCCTTGCTCGGCAACCCAATGGGATCGGCGGTGGCAGCGTCGCTCGCGCCGGATCACCCTGCCGTCGCGCTGGAAGCGGCGTCGACCGAGCTCCAGCTGACCGGTAGCGTCAGGCCGGCCACCGAGCGCGCGGCGCTCGAGGCGTTCCGCCGCTCGCCGCTGTCGGAGGTCCCGATCCTGATCGCGGCGCGCAAGGCGCTCGCGCGCAGCGACGAAGCGGCAGCGGCCCGGCTGATCGACGTGGCGCGGCGCCGCAACCCGCGTTCGCGCTACGCGGTGCTGCTGAGGCTCGACCAGCAGGCGCGGCTCGGCGATGCCGAGGGGGCGATCGAGACCATGGCGATACTGACCGGGGCGCTGCCCAATGCCGGGCCGATGCTCACCGCCCAGCTCGCGCAAATGGCGGAAAACCCGCGGACCCGCGACGCCGTCCAAAGGGTCATAGCCGGCAATCGTCAGCTTCGCACCGACGTTCTCGAGCAGCTCGCCCGCCGCGGGGCCGATCCGGCGCTGGTCCTCGCCCTGGCGGGACCACTCGAGCGGCCGGCGCCTAATGCTTCAGCCCCGCAATGGCAGCGGCAACTGATCGAAGGGATGGTCGAACGCGGCCAGGTCGCCGCGGCGCACGAAGTGTGGGCGCGGCTTTCCGGTATCGCGCCGGCGGCGCTGGCCGGGGGCATTTACGATCGCGACTTTGCGGGATCGCCCGGGCCCCCGCCGTTCAACTGGCAGATGGAGACGAGCTCCGAAGGCTTTGCCGAGCGCTCGAACGGCGCTCTCGAAGTGCAATATTACGGCCGCGGCGACGCCCGGCTCGCCGGCCAGCTCCTGGTGCTTCGGCCCGGCCGCTACCGGATCAGCTTCACGGCCGAAGGGGAGGCTCAGGGAGAGAATGGCGGCCGCCTCGTCTGGACCGTGTCCTGCTACCCGGGCGGACCGGTGGGGCTGGAAATCCCGATCACTGGCGTCGTGTCCAACGCCAGGACCTTCACCGACGAGTTCACCGTGCCCCCCAGGCGCTGCCCGGGCCAATGGCTGAGGCTGGTCGGGACCGCCGCTGAATTCCCGAAGGACCAGCGGGTGACGATCCGGCAGCTGCGCATAGAAGGGCCGGGGCTGCGATGACGAGGGGTGTCGCCGCCGGGCTGCTGCCCTTCTATCTCCTGCTTTGCCTGCTGCTGGGCGGCGCCAGCGCCGCGGGCCTGCTTGCCAACGTGCTGCTGCAGCTGCTGGCGATCGGAATGCTGTTCGCGGCGCTGATCGTCAAGCCGCGGATCGCGCCGACCCGCGCCGGTCGAAGGCTGCTGATTCTGCTCGGGCTGATGGCCGCAGTCATCGCCGTTCAGCTGGTGCCGCTGCCGCCGGGCCTGTGGACGTCGCTTCCCGGCCGTGAACCGGTCCGCCAGGGCTTTGAGCTGCTCAACCAGCCGCTGCCCTGGCTGCCGCTGTCGCTGGCGCCGCACGCCACCATTGCCTCGGCGCTTTGGCTGCTGCCGGCGATCGCGATCCTGGTTTGGATCCTTCGGCACGGCGTCAGGGAGAGCTGGATCACCTGGCTGATCGTTGTGGCGATGGTCCTGTCGGTGCTGGTCGGGGCGATGCAGATCACCGGCGGCGAGGGCTCGCCGTGGTACTTCTACCGGATCACCAATTACGGCGTGACGGTCGGCTTCTTCGCCAACGCCAACCATATGGCGACCTTCCTGCTCGTCACCGTGCCGTTCCTGGGCGCGCTCTACATGGCGCTCAAGGGCCGCCGGCGCTCGACCCAGAAGTCCGCCGGCCTTGCCGTCATGCTGGGCGGCCTCTACGGCCTCGTCCTCGTCGGCCTGGCCATCAACGGCTCGCTGGCGGGACTCGGCCTGATCCTCCCGGTGACGGGTGCGACGCTGCTGCTGATGCTGCGCGGGCGGCGCATCCCGCTCTGGGCGATTGCAATCGTGCTGGCGCTGACCGGCGCATCGGTGGCGGCGGTGTTTTCGGGCCGGGTGGACAACAACCTGATCAGCGACGAGGCGCCGAGCAACGTTGTCTCGCGCTATACGACGTTCACCACCAGCTTCGAGGCGATCAAGGACAATTTCCCGGTCGGATCGGGGGTCGGCACCTTCCAGCCCATCTACCGCACCTATGAAGACCCGACGCGGGTCACGACCACCTACATCAACCACGTCCACAGCGACTGGATCGAGATCGTGCTCGAGACGGGCGTCCTCGGCCTGATCGTGATGCTGCTGTTCCTTGCCTGGTGGCTAAGGCGCGCGGTGGCGATCTGGCGAGCGCCGGAGCCGGATTATTTCGCCCGTGCCGCCACCATCGCCTCAGCCGCGGTCATGGCGCACAGCCTGGTCGATTACCCGCTTCGCACCGTCGCCGTCAGCGCCCTGTTCGCGGTGTGCTGCGCGCTCATGGCGCTAGGCGGCGCGGCCCCCGAACGCAGCTCCAAGCGGTGGCCACCGACCCGACCGGCCCGCCACGTCGAGGCGGACTGAAGTCAGGCGGGGCGCGCGAAGATCTCGTCCAGCAGCTGAAGATAAGGCTCGACCACCCGCTCTTCGCCGAACTCCCGCTCGACCCTGCTCCGAGCGGCGGCGCCCATCGCGGCCCGCTGTGCCGGCTCCAGGCGGATCATCCTCAGCATGGCATGAGCGAGCGAGGCGCTGTCGCGGACGGTGCAGAGAAAGCCGGTGACGCCATCCTCGACGACGTGGCGGCAGCCGGGAACGTCGGCGGCGATCAGCGGCCTGGCCATGGCGGCTCCTTCGAGCAGCGAGCGCGGCAGCCCTTCCCGGTAGGAAGGCAGGACGACGCAGTCGGCGGCGGCGATGTGCGGGCGGACGTCGTCCGTTTCGTCCAGATAGTCGATCAGCCCTTCCGCCTGCCAGCGCTCTACGTCCTCGCGCGGGACGGCGGAGCGGTTCGGCGCGTCGAGGAACCCGAGCAGCCTGAAGCGCGCGTCGGGTACTTCGCGGCGGACCAGGCGGGCGGCTTCGACATATTCGCCGACGCCCTTCTGCCAGAGAAGCCGGCCCATCATCAGGAACGTGAACGGCTGTCCGACCGGTTGCGGGACCGCCTGGAAGCGGGCGAGGTCGATCCCGGAACCCGGTACGAGCCGCGCCTGCTCAGGCCGCACCAGCCTTCGGGCCAGGAATAGCTCCCGGTCCTCCGGGTTCTGGAAGAAGACTGCCGCGGAGCGCCTCAGCGCCGCCCGGTAGAGTGCCGAGACGATCCGCCGAAGCGCTCCGCCCTCGATGAAGGCGGTGCCCAGCCCGGAGATATTGTTCACCACGGGAATCCCGAGCGCTTGGGCGGCCAGCGATCCCCACACGTTGGGCTTGGCCGTGTAGCCGAGGAAGGCGTCGGGGCGGATTTGCTTCAGCAGCTTGTGGTAGCGGGCGAACAGGGCGAGGTCGCGAAGCGGCGAGACTCCGAGGCTGTCGATGGCGATCGGCACGTGCTCGACGCCC
>DASZEO010000229.1:0-3091 GCA_035940755.1 Allosphingosinicella sp.
GCGAGCAGCCACAGCACGAAGCGGTCCGGGAGCAGTCGGCCGAACATCGCCGCGCGGTAGCAGACGCGGAGACCGCGGTGCAGTGGCGGTTGATGGCTTGTCTTTGGCCGCGGCGCCAAAAGGCGTAGGGTGGCCGCATGGCAATGGCCGAGCCCCTCGTTGTGGCGCGCGCCGCCTTGCGGCCGGTGCTCGATTTCGCGCTGCCGCCGCGCTGCGCGGGCTGCGGCGCGATCACCCAGGATCCGCACCGTTTCTGCCTTGGCTGCTGGTCGCAGCTCGTCTTCCTGGGCGAGCCCTGCTGCGCGCGCTGCGCGATGCCGTTCGAGTTCGAGCAAGGCGCGGACGCCGTGTGCGGCGCCTGCCTCGCTCATCCGCCGGCCTTCGATCGCGTCCGCGCCGCGGTGGCTTATGGCGATATCCCGCGCAAGGTGGCGCTGCGGCTGAAATATGGCGGCCGCCCCGGCATCGCCGAGACGATCGGCCGGTTCATGGAACGGCACCTCGACGCCCCCCCCGACGCAATCCTCGCCCCCGTTCCGCTTCACCGCTGGCGCATCTGGAAGCGCGGCTACAACCAGGCCGCTCTGATCGCCTCGTCGCTGTCGCGGCGCAGCGGACTGGAGGCACGCCTCGACCTCCTCATCCGGATCAAAGCAACGCCGCCGCTCAAAGGCATGGGGCCGAAGGAGCGCCGCGATACGGTGCGCGGCGCCTTCCGCGTCTCGCCGAAGCACAAGGCGGCGGTGCGCGGCCGGACCGTCATCCTGATCGACGACGTCTTCACCAGCGGCGCCACCACCAACGTCTGCGCGGCCGTGCTCAAGCGCGCCGGCGCCGCGGAGGTCGGAGTCCTGACCTGGGCGCGGGTCGTGAAGGGGGATCAGAGCTAACGGCGGCGCGCTTCGCAGGCGAGGCAGGATCATTGACAAGGCGCAGGCGCAGACGCACTTCGGCCGCGAGGAGCAGACGATGGCCCAGGTCGAGATCTATACGACGGCATTTTGCGGCTATTGCGCGCGCGCCAAGCGGCTGCTCCAGGCCAAGGGCGTCGATTACGAGGAATATGACATCACCCTCGGAGGTCCGAAACGCGCCGAGATGCTCCAGCGGGCGAACGGCCGCACCAGCGTGCCGCAGATCTTCATCGACGGCCGCCATATCGGCGGCTGCGACGACCTTCACGAGCTGGAGCGCGCCGGCCGCCTCGACCCGCTTTTGACGGCCTGATGAGAATCGCCCTTTTCCAGGCGCAGACCGGGATAGACCCGGCGGCCAATGCCGCCGAGCTCGTGCGGCGGGTCGAGGACGCCGCGGCAGGCGGGGCGGCGATGCTGTTCACGCCCGAAATGAGCGGCCTGCTCGACCGCGACCGCGAGCGGGCGGCACCGCACCTGCGCCCCGAGGCCGAAGATCCGGTGCTGGCGGCGGTGCGCGAGGCGGCGGCCGGCGCCGGTATCTGGGTGCATATCGGATCGCTGGCGCTGCAGAGCGAGGCGGGCGGCAAGCTCGTCAACCGGGGCTTCGTCATCGACGATTCCGGGGCGATCCGCGCGCGGTACGACAAGATTCATCTGTTCGACGTGGATCTTCCGACCGGGGAGAGCTGGCGCGAATCCGCAGCCTATCGCGGCGGCGAGCGGACGGCGCTGGTCGAGACGCCGCTCGGCACGCTCGGCCTGTCGATCTGCTACGATCTTCGCTTCGCCGACCTTTATACGGTGCTCAGCAATCACGGCGCGGTCGCCTTCAGCATCCCGGCCGCCTTCACCGTGCCGACCGGCGAGGCGCACTGGCACGTGCTGCTGCGGGCGCGGGCGATCGAGTCGGCGGCCTTCGTCGTCGCCGCGGCGCAGGTCGGGCAGCACGAGGACGGCCGGACGACCTACGGCCATTCGCTGGTCGTCGATCCGTGGGGGCGGGTGCTGCTCGACATGGGCGGGGAGGCGCCGGGGCTGGGGTTTGCCGACCTCGACCTCGGCATCGTCGAGGAAGTCCGGGAGCGCCTGCCCGCCATTTGGCACCGCCGGCCCGTCCCGGCGCCGGAGCGGGTCCGGCATTGATCATCTTCGATCTCAAATGCGCGCCGCAAGGCCATGTTTTCGAAGCCTGGTTCGGTTCGAGCGGCGATTTTGAGGAGCAGTCGTCCCGCGGCCTCGTCGCCTGCCCGATTTGCGGCGCGGCCGAAGTCGCGAAGGCGCCCATGGCTCCTGCCGTGCCGGCCAAAGGCAACCGGCAGCCGGATGTCTCGCCCGACGCCATGAAGTCGATGATGGCCGAGATGGCGAAGCTGCAGAAGAAGCTGCTCGAGAAGAGCGACTTCGTCGGCGACCGCTTCCCCGACGAGGCCCGCGCCATCCATCTCGGAGAAGCCGAAGCGCGCGCAATCCATGGCCGCGCGACGAAGGCGGACGCGCAGAGCCTCGCGGAAGAGGGCATCCCGGTCTCGCCGCTCCCGTTTCCCGTGCCCGAGCCGGGCGAGGAGAATTGACCCCCGCGGCGCCATCAGCCAGAGGTGGCGCCGGACATGGCCCCGTAGCTCAGCAGGATAGAGCGACTGATTCCTAATCAGTAGGCCACAGGTTCGAATCCTGTCGGGGTCACCAAAAGCCTGAGTGCCTGTGAGCGGAGCGACGCGACGGCGCCTGGGCTGACCCGATCCGAACCTTTTCTCCGAGCCGGCGGATTGCCTCGGCTCCGCCAGGAATGCCGTGTGTCGCGGCGGCGGCCGTCAAGCCCCGGCAATAGCGTTTGACAACAGACTGATAGTCCTTCAAGCTCAAATATTCCGGCGCAGGTGACGGCAGCCTGATCTATCCCCAGCTCAGAAGTGGCAAGTGACGCTCAAGTCACAAGCCCGGCCTTCGAGCGAATAGATTAGGAGAAGAATAGTGCCCCGCTTCGACGGTACGACTACAGCCGACACGCTGAACGGTAGCTATGCCGGCGATTCCATGTTCGGCCTCGGTGGCGACGATATACTTAACGGCGGCTTCGCCAAAGACTATCTGTACGGCGATCGCGACCAACCTAATTCGCCGAGCCCAAGCATCGGCGGAGCCGACACGATCCGCGGCGGCTATGGCAACGACTA
>DASZEO010000230.1:0-4263 GCA_035940755.1 Allosphingosinicella sp.
TGAGGATCAGCTGGAGCGCGCCGCCGCGCCGCTTCTTGTCGTGGGCCATGCGCTCGACGAGCGCCGCCGCCCGTAGCCCTCGGGCTCGGGTGGGCAGCCCGACCGATTGCAGATGCGCCGCGACGCGTTCGGCATCGTCGCTCGGGCAAAAGGCACGCTCGACCGAGAGGCGGAAGGCCAGCACCATGCCGATCGCCACCGCCTCGCCGTGCCGAAGGCCGGTCTCGGTCTCGATGGCGTGGCCGAAGCTGTGGCCGAAATTGAGCAGCGCCCTCACCCCGCGGGTGTCGCGCTCGTCGCCCTTCACTGCCGCGAGCTTCGCGCGAACCGCGGTGGCGACGGCGTGCAGCCGCGCCTGCGGATCGCCGGCCAGCAGGGCCGCGCCATTGGCTTCGCACCAGCCGAACAAGGGAGCGTCGCCGATCAACCCGTATTTGACGACCTCGGCATAGCCCGACCGCAGCTCCGCCCCCGGCAGCGTCGCGAGGGTAGCGATGTCGATGATCACGGCGGCCGGCTGGTGGAAGGCGCCGATCAGGTTCTTCCCCTGGCGGGCGTTGATTCCCGTCTTCCCGCCGACCGCCGCGTCGGCCTGGGCGAGCAACGTGGTGGGGACCTGGATTAGCCCGCAGCCGCGCTTCAGCAGCGAAGCGGCGAGGCCAGCCAAGTCACCGACGAGGCCGCCGCCGACTGCGACGACATAATCGGTCCGCTCCATTCTAGCTTCCAGCATGGCGTCAAGGAGCCGGTGGAGAGCACTGAAATCTTTGCTTTCCTCACCCGGTCGCAGGATGTGCTTGCCGATCAGCCGGGGCGCGAGGACGGCGGCAGCCCGCGCCAGCCACCCGGCCTCTTCGACATTTCTGTCGCTGACGAGGAAGAAGCGGCCTTCGGGCAGATCGCGCAGTGCCGGCTCGAGGATGCCGTCGCCGATCCATATCGGGTAGCCGGCGTCGTCGATGCGGATCATCGCGCCTGCTCAAAAAGCGCCTCGACCAGGGCTACGGCCACCTCCTCAGGCGAGCGTCCGACCGTGGCGATACTGAAATGTGCCTCGGCGTAGAATTGGTTGCGGCGCTCGGCGAGGCCGGCAAGCGCGGTTCGCGGGTCGCCGTCGCCAAGCAAGGGGCGGCCTTTGCCGCCGCCGATGCGGGCCGCGAGAGCCTCAACCGGCGCGTCCAGCCAGACTACGGTGCACCGCTCGATCAGCAGGGTGCGCGTCGCCGCATCCAGGAAGGCGCCGCCGCCGGTGGCGATCACCTTGGCGGGTCCGACGGCCAGCCGCTCCAGCGCCTGCCGCTCCACCGTGCGGAAGTGGGCCTCGCCGAAGCGTTCGAAGATCGCCGGGACGCTGAGCGCCGTCATGCGCTCCACCGCCTCGTCGCTGTCGGCGAAGCCGAGCCCGAGCCGTCGCGCGAGCAGCCGGCCGACGGTCGATTTGCCCGCGCCCGGGAGGCCAACGAGCACGATCGGGCGGGCCGGCAGGGGACGCGAATACGGCATAAGCGGGGGCTATACAGGCGCGGTTCGGGTGGGGCAAAAGGCACGCCATGCGCAGGTCCACCTTTGCCGCTCCGCCACGCCGCCGCCGCTCGCCGCTGCCGATGCTCCTCGGCGTGCTGCTGCTCCTTCTGGTCGGCTTTCTCATCTATCTTTCGACCCGCAACACCGAGGTGCCGGTGCAGCGGATCGAGCAGGACGTGACGAATGCGGTCCTGGCCGGCTAAGGCCCTGCTCCTCGGCGGCGCCGCCTCATTGCTGATCGCGATCCCCGCCTTCAGCCAGGAGAGCGCGCCGCCCCCCGAATCGCTGCTGCCGCCCGGCTTCGGCGATCCGCAGAACCTGCCGCCGCCCGAGGAAAAGGCGCCGCCCGCGCCGCGGCGCGAGCCGAGCGTGCAAAGGACCCAGCGGTCGCCCGCGGCCCAGGAATCGCCCAATCCCGAAGAAGAGGAGTTGGACGCGCTCGACCGTCCGCGCCCGCTCAACTACTTCACCATCCCGGAAGGCGAAGCTCGGCCGATCGACGTCGTCGGCCTGCTCGAACCCGGCAATCACGGCTTCGCGCCTGATTCGTTCGGCCGCTCGAACGGGGCCTTCCTGGCGACGCTGATGCAGCGCCTCGACGCGCCGCTGCCGTCGCGCTGGACCTCGATCCTGCTTCGCCGCGCCTTGCTGTCGCGCCTTGCCGCGCCGCCCGCCATTCATCCGGTGGACTGGGTGGCGGCGCGCGCCGACCTGCTGCTTCGGATGGGCGAAGCCGATGCGGCCAGGATGCTGGTTCAGTCGGTCGACCAGGAATTCTATACGCCGCGGATGATCGAGGTGGCCGCGCAGACCGCGCTCGCGACCGCCGATCCCGCGGCCTTGTGCCCGCTCGTCGGCCCGTCGCGATCGCGCGAGCCGGTGTGGAAGCTCGCCGAAGGCATGTGCGCCGCGCTTGAGGGCGAACCCTCGCGCGCCACGGCGCTCGTCGACGAGGCGCGCCGCCAGGGCGGCCTAGGGGGGGTGGACATCCTGCTCGCCGAAAAGGTGATCGGGGCAGGTACTCAGGCGCGTCGGGCGGCGACGATCCGGTGGGAGGAGGTCGACGCGCTGAGCCCGTGGCGGTTCGGTCTCGCCAGCGCGACGGGGGCCGAGATCCCGCAGCGCCTGGTGTCGGGCGCCTCGCTCCCGATCCAGGCCTGGCTCGCGCGAGCGCCGATGGTGCCGCTCGATCAGCGGCTCAGGGCCGCTTCGGTGGCGGCCTCGCTGGGCGTCTTCTCCTCCCATTCGCTGGTCGAGATATACAGCCTCATCGTCGACCAGAATGACGAATCCGAGCAGGACGGCACGGTCGGCGCGCGGCTCCACACGGCCTGGGCCGACCGCAACCCCGGGCGGCGGCTCGAGGCGATGCGAACGATCTGGCGGGAAGGCGAGGGGCCACACGAGCGCCATGCGCGGCTGATCCTCACCGCCGGAGCGGCGGCCGGGATCCCGCCGTCCGAAGAGGCGAAGGACGACGCCGGCAACCTCATAGCATCGATGCTGACGGCGGGGCTGGACCGGCAGGCGGCGCGGTGGAGCGCGATCGTCGAGGACAGCGGCGACCAGCGCGCCTGGGCGCTGCTCGCGCTGGCGGCGCCGCGCCCGTCGGTGGACCTCAGCGCGGGGCGCGTCGAATCCTACATCGGGGATGCCGGCAATGACGGACGACGGCGCGCGCAGATGCTCGTCGCCGGGCTGGCGGGGCTCGGCCGTATCACGGAGGACGACGTTGCGGGCCTCGCTTCACGGCTCGACCTTCGCTTCGGAGGCGACGATCCCTGGAGCGCGGCGATTGACAAGGCCGCGCGCGACCGCGAACCTGCCACCGTCGCTCTGCTCGCGGCGGTCGGCATGCAGAGCCCCGACTGGAGCGGCGTTTCCCCGGACTATCTGTTCCGCACGGTGCGCGCGCTGAGGAGCGTGGGTATGGACTATGAAGCGCGGATGATCGCCGCCGAGGCGGTCGCCCGGCTGTGAGCGCCGGCGAGGACCGCCGGCTGATCGCATCCTTCCTCGAAATGATGGCGGCTGAGGCAGGCGCGGCCCGCAACACGCTGCTCGCCTACCAGCGCGATCTCGACGGAGCTTCGGAGCTGCTTGGGGGAGGCCTCGCCGCGGCCTCGCCCGAGGCGCTGCACCGGCTGGCGGAAGCCTGGATGCCGCTCAAGCGCGCCACCGTCGCCCGCAAGGCGGCGGCGCTGCGCCGCTTCTTCGGCTTCCTGCAGGATGAAGGCATCCGCCGCGACGATCCTTCCGCTGCTCTGCCCAAACCAGGGAGCGACCGGCCGCTGCCCAAGATCCTCGACCACCAGGCGGTCGAGCGCCTGTTCGCGGCGATCGAGGCGCAGCGGGGCAAGGGCGGACCAGCGGCGCTTCGGCTCGCGGCGCTGGTGGAGCTTCTCTATGGGTCTGGCCTTCGCGCCACCGAGCTGGTGTCACTGCCGCGCAACGCGGTGTCGCCCGACAAGGCGTTCCTGATCCTGAAAGGGAAAGGCGGGCGCGAGCGGCTCGTGCCGATCTCCGACCGCGCCCGGGCCGCCGTCGCCGCGTGGGCCGAGCAGGTTCCGCGCGACTCGCTCTACCTGTTCCCGTCGGGCAAGGGCCATCTCAGCCGGGTGCGGCTGCACCAGCTCGTCAAGGCGGTCGCCGCCGAAGCCGGCATTCCCCCCGAACGGATCAGCCCGCACGTGCTTCGACACGCCTTCGCCACCCACCTGCTCGAAGGGGGCGCCGACC
>DASZEO010000231.1:0-2734 GCA_035940755.1 Allosphingosinicella sp.
ACCGACGCGGTGGTCGTGCTGACCGGCGGAAGCGGGCGGCTCGAGCGCGGCTTCGACATTCTCCGCCGCGGCCTTAGCCCGCGCATGCTGATCTCGGGCGTCGAACGCACCGTCAAGCCGACCGAGCTGGCCGCCGCGTACCACCTCGATCCGCGGATATTCGAATGCTGCATCACCCTGGGGCGCGAATCCTTCGACACGCGGTCCAACGCCGACGAGGTGGCGCGCTGGGTGGAGCGGCGGCGCGTCCGCTCGATCCGGCTCGTCACCAACGACCTGCACATGCCGCGGGCCCGCTACGAGCTTCGCAAGCGCGTCGGCGACCGGCTGGCGATCGTCGCCGACGCGGTGCCGACGAGTCCCGATTTCGAAGCGATCTTCCTGGAATACAACAAATACCTGCTCGGCCGCGCCGCCGACCTGATCGGCATTTGATGGCGTTCGTCAGGTCGGCGCTCTATGCGCTCATCTTCTACGGCTGGACCGTCTTCGCGGTCCTGCTCTCCTTCCCCATCAGCCTGTTCGGCACCCGCGCGGTCCGGCGCTGGGCGCAGGGGTGGGCGCGCTTCCACCGCTGGTGTGCTGCCTATGTGCTCGGGATTCGTGGCCGCGTCGAAGGCGACCCACCGCAGGGCCCCACGTTGGTAGCCGTCAAGCACCAGTCGATGTTCGAGACTCTGGAGATCATCCTGCTGCTCAACGAGCCCGCGGTGGTGTTGAAGCGCGAGCTTGCGGACATCCCGTTCTGGGGTTGGGTGGTGCAGCGCTACGGAGTCATTCCCGTGGACCGGTCGGGCGGGGCCGCGGCGCTGCGGCGGATGATGCGCGCCGCCGAAGCGGCGATCGCCGAGGGGCGGCCGATCGTCATCTTTCCCGAGGGCACCCGAGTGCCTCCCGGCCACCAGCCGCCGCTCCAACCGGGCTTCGCCGGCCTCTATCGAGCCCTCAAGCTGCCGGTCGTGCCGGTGGCGGTCGACAGCGGCAGGCTGTGGCCGCGCCACCGCTTCGTGAAGCAGGCTGGCCAGATCACCACGCGGTTTGAGTCGGCGCTGCCGCCCGGCCTGCCGCGCGCCGAGATCGAGGCGAAGGTGCATGCCGCGATCAACGCGCTGGAGCCGGCGGCGTGATTCCGGAGCTGGGGCTGATCGAAGGCTTTTTCGGCCTTCCCTGGAGCTGGGGGGACCGGGCGGAGGCGGTGCGTTTCCTCGCGCCGCACGGCTACAGATTCTATCTCTATGGCCCGAAGGCCGACCCCTGGCTGCGGCGGCGGTGGCAGGAGCCGCATCCGCAGGCCGAGGAGGCGGAGCTGGCGAGCCTTGCTGCCGTCTGCCGGGCGGCAGGGATGCGCTTCGGCATCGGCCTCAGCCCCTTCGAGCTTCATCTCCACCCCGAACAGGATTGGAAGGCTCGGCTTACGGCGAAGGTGGACGCTCTCGACCGCGTCGGCGCCGACGACTTGGCCATCCTGTTCGACGACATGCGCGGCGACGTGCCAGATCTCGCCGAGCGCCAGGCGGCGATCGTCCATTTCGCGGCGGAGCGAAGCTCGGCCACCCGGATCCTCTGCTGCCCGAGCTATTATTCCGACGATCCGGTGCTGGACGCCGCGTTCGGCCGGCGCCCGGCCTCTTATCTGGAGCGGCTGGGCGGCCTGCTTGACGCGTCGGTCGCGATCATGTGGACCGGCGAGGAAGTGGTGAGCCGGGAATATAGCGCCGGGCACCTGAAGCGGGTGGCGGAGGCGATCGGGCGCCGGCCGTTCCTGTGGGACAATTACCCGGTCAATGACGGCGCCCGCATGTCGCAGCATCTGCACCTGCGCGCCTTTACCGGGCGGCCGTCGTCGATCGCCGCCTGTGTCGCGGCCCATGGCATCAATCTCGCCTCCCAGCCGCTGCTGAGCCGCATTCCGGCACTGACGCTGGCGGAGAGCTACGCGCTCGGCGAGGCCTACGAATATGGCACCGCTTTTCATGGCGCCGCCAAAGCGGTGCTCGGCGATGCGCTTGCCGACCGGGTGCGGCGCGACCTGCTGCTGCTGCACGATCGCGGCCTGGACCGGTTGGGCGACCGGCGCGCGGTGCTTCGCGAACGCTACGCCGCCTTTGACCATCCCGCGGCGCTGGAGATCGTGGCCTGGCTCGATGGCCGGTGGGACGTCACCGATGAGCTCGTCCAGACCCAATAGGCCCCGGGCGACAGCCTAGCCGAGCCACTCGACCCAATTGCCGTGGGGGTGGGACCAGGCGAGCAGCCGTTCCTGACCCGGCCAGGTCCGCAGCCGAGGCTGAACTGCTCCTCGCCCGTGACGATTTCGAAACGCAGCCAGGCGAGCGGAGCGTCCGCCCGGGCCTCCTCGCCGGCAGCCTCGACCCGCGCCCGGATGCGCCGCCGCGAATCGGGCGGGAAATATTGGTAAGCGACCGAATGGATCACCACTCGGCACACGCCGGTCTCGGGCTCGACCGCCAGCCGCGCGTCGAGCCAGTCGGCGGCATCGGCTCCCTCGACGTGGGGCGGATCGGCACGGGCGAGGTCGAGCGCCGCTTCGAGCTGGGCCAGCCGGCGGTGCTGGTCGGGCCAGACATAAGCGAGCAACCGTTCGCGCTGCGCCACCGGATCGACCGGATTGAGATCGACGCCCGACCGCGCGGCGATGCGCACCGGCGCCTGCGGCGGCGCAGCGCCCTTCCATTCGGGCGCAAGCTGCACCGGCGACTGCGGGTCGCCGGCG
>DASZEO010000232.1:0-3690 GCA_035940755.1 Allosphingosinicella sp.
CCCTCCGGCAGCCAGTCGCGCAGGCTCGGCGGCAACAACAGCTCCTGATCACGATCGCACGCGACGAAGTTCTGCGCCATCCACAGATCGTCTTAACCGCCGCGGACAGACCGCCCTTTTCCGCAACAGCCTCCGCATAAAGCGACAGCGAACGCCATTGCTTCGCATGGCGAGCGGGAGGCGCATCCACTGCCGCTCCTCGTCCGGAGCGACTGCGGTGCCGCTCCACTTCTAGCGTCCGCGCGCTTTCCGAAGGGCGTCGACAGCGCCTGCGAGATCATCGTCGATCTCCTCGACCTGAGCGTAATCCGCGCCGTGAGACGTGAAGCTCACTTGCCAAACAGAGTCGGAAGCAACGGGGTCATCGGGAGTCCAGAGAAAAACCTCGGTGTCACGGTCGACGTCCAGTTGCCGCCGAGCAGGTCCGACGGCGTTCTCTATCGCGTTGGTCATGGAGGTACCTGGGTTGTCCTCGGCGTCGGTGAGGACCATCCGATCACGCTGGTCCAAGGCCACTAGCCCCCGAGAGGGGGACCCACCGAATCCGGCGAACGTCAAGGGGGACAAGATTTTCGGAATGGGCAAAGGCACAAGGGACCTCTTCACTGGCTCGGCGGGAGCAGCCGTGCCGGCACTCCCAATTGACGAAGGCAACGTTCAGCAAGAACAATCACGGCGTCGCGAACGGCCCAGGGCGTGTCCCGCGCCTGAAACTTCGGGAGGGCTTCCCACGCGGGTACGAGCAGATCGACCTCAGACAACGCGACTGCGTCGCCGACCGCCCGTTCGAGCTGGTAGGCGTCCCCTCGAGTCACTCCGGTGGCCGTCAGGAGGATCGCCTGGTTCCAGTCGAACGTGTCCGCCTTCGTCCGCTTGACGCCGTTCTGATGCTCGTTGACCCGCTCCACTAGATCCTTGGCCGAGCCCACGTACACACCGCGAGACAGGCCTTCATCCCCGGACAGCAGCAGGTAGGTCCCGGCGACCGCCCATTCGCGTAGGTCGAGCATCCACCGTGCAGGATGCTTCTTCGGCGTCCCGATGAAGACATCCCTGCTTGCCGTGGCAGCCCGCACCGGGGTCCCGGCGAGATGGAAGAGCTTCGGCAGCTCAACCGCGTTCGACGGATCGGACGGCGCGGAAGCCACGTAGGGCAGCGCCGTCGAGCAAACCGCCGTACCCGCGTTGTCGGCGTCGGACTGCTTCATGGCGGTTCGTACTCCACCACACCCACCGGCGCTCGCTGTTGCTAACGACCAGCGGCCAGCTCCTGCTTCGGACGGGGAAGCGAAAGCGACCTGCGGCTGGCGCTTTTCGCGAGAAGCGGTAGCGGCGCCTCACTATCGCGCTGCATCGATAGCGGCAGCGTCAGGCATGGCGCTTGATCTAGATGCCGGAGGAGTTGCCGTCGGCTTGCGGACCGCCGACTCGATGGAGCGATGTGGTCCGCCCGTGATGGGTCCCGCAGGCGTTTCGGCCACCCACTGGGCTGACTGCATTGTCGGCTGCGTGCCCGCCGGTCGATCCCGCGTGTGAGCTCAGTTGCTGGGGTTGGCGGTGGCTAGGTATGGTCGCGCGCCATGGGTCTCTTCACGCGCAAGCCACCCGCATTTTCGAGAGCCTCTGACAAGTCGGCGTTTGTGCGCGAATGGGTTGCTTCCGTCCTACAAGAGGCGGGCTGTGCCGTAAACGGCGCCCATGCCGACCAACTCGCGGACATGACCTCCGAGGGGGTTGTCCGCCAGGGACTCAAGGCTGCCGCCGAAGATAACGGCGACGACGCCGTCGTCGCGTGGCTTGAGGGCCTTCCGCAGACCGGGCTGCTGGCGCAACTCACCGCCATCTACTACCAGGCGCTAGACATGAGCGAAGCCCGCGGCGGACCTGGGCCGGCGTTGCGCAACCGCCTCGCCGCCTACGGGCGCACTGTCGACGAGACCTTCGAGTCCATTAGATCCAACTACGTCTCCTACGCGCGGACGAACTTTCGCGCATCGCGCTCACGCGGCAACGCGTGATGCTGCTGGAGTGGCGGCCGCCGCTTCGAGGGACGATCGCGTGTCGCCAAGGCCGCGATCGGACTACCGCTTCGGACGAGCAGCGGGAGCTGGCTGTGGCTCTCGCTTCTCGCGGAGGCTGTTGCGGAAAAGGGCGGTCTGTCCGCGGCGGTTAAGACGATCTGTGGATGGCGCAGAACTTCGTCGCGTGCGATCGTGATCAGGAGCTGTTGTTGCCGCCGAGCCTGCGCGACTGGCTGCCGGAGGGGCATCTCGCGTGGTTTGTGATCGATGCCGTCGCGCAGGTTGACCTGACGGCGTTCTACGCGGCCTATCGGGTCGACGGGCATGGTCGGCCGGCGCACGATCCGGCGATGATGGTTGCGCTGTTGCTCTATGGCTATGCGATCGGCGAGCGCTCGTCGCGTCGGCTGGAGCGCCGCTGCATCGAGGATGTCGCCACGCGCGTGATCTGCGCCAACCGGGCGCCGGATCACACGACGATCGCGCGGTTTCGTCAGCGCCACGAGGCGGCGCTGGGCGAGCTGTTCGGGGAGGTGTTGGCGCTCTGCGCGCAGGCCGGTTTGGTCCGCGTCGGGGTGGTCGCCGTCGACGGGACGAAGGTGGCGGCCAACGCGGCGCCGCAGGCCACGCGCGACTACGAGCAGATCGCGCGCGAGATCCTGGCCGAGGCAGACGCGGTCGACGCCGAGGAGGACGCGCGGTTCGGCGAGGCGCTCGGCGACGAGTTGCCGCCGGAGCTGTCGACCGCGCAGGGGCGGCGCGGGTGGCTGCGCGAGGCGAAGCGGCGTCTGGATGAGAAGCGTGCCGAGGAGGCCCGGCCGATCCCGCGCGATCGGCCTGGCCGGCTGCGCGAGGCCAAGCGCCGGCTGGAGGAAGAGCACCGGACCGAGTGCCGCGCCAACGCGGCCTACGAGGCCTACCGCGCCCGCGGCCGGATGAAGGATGGCCGCCGGTTCGGCCGCCCGCCCGACCCGTTCCGGCCGCCGCCGGCGCCGACCGGCAAGATCAACCTCAGCGACCTGGACTCGCGCAACGTCAAGACCTCACGCGGCTGGGTGCAGGGCTACAACGCCCAGGCCGCCTGCACCGAAGATCAGATCGTCATCGCCGCCGAGCTCACCGTCGACTCGCCCGACTTCGGCCACCTCCAGCCGATGATCCGCGCCGCACAGCGCGAGCTGCGGGCCGCCGGCGTCGACCAGCCGCCCGGCGTCGTTCTCGCCGATGCCGGCTACTGGCACCAGGCCCAGATGGAGCGCTTGGTCAGCGACGGCATGAAGGTGCTCATCCCGCCCGACGCCAAGAAACGATCGGGCGCACGACCGGGCTGGGAAGGCGGCCCCTACGCGTTCATGCGCCGCGTCCTGGAGACCGACACCGGTGGCCAGCTCTACGCCAAGCGCCAGACGATGATCGAACCGATCTTCGCCGACACCAAGTTCAACCGCCGCATCGACCGCTTCCTACGCCGCGGCCGGTCGGCCGCCAGATCCGAATGGCGGCTGGCCAACGCCGCCCACAACCTCCTCAAGCTCTGGCGGCACACCAACGCCCCGGCGGCCGCCTAACCGGCCGCCCTGCCGGCGCCCGAGCCGCACAACACTTATCGCCGCAGCTGACGCGGCCACCCCGCCCGAACCCGCCGCCCGTCGACTTTCGCAACAGCCTC
>DASZEO010000233.1:0-2188 GCA_035940755.1 Allosphingosinicella sp.
TCGTGCTTGCGTAAGGTTCGGGCCATTGCCGCGGCGGGAAGTGCATCGCTGATAGCGATTGCGCTGCTGCTTGCGCCTGCCGATGCCCAGACCGCCCGCGGCCGCGCTCCCCATGCCGCCGCTCTGAGCGGCCGCCCAATCGACGCTTTCACCCCCGCCGTATCGGACCCGCGCCTCGCCGCCGTCCTGGCGCGCCGCGGCGCCCGTCTCAACACCGGCTTCCGCTTCACTCCGGCGAGCGCGACTCCGGAGCGCAGCCGTTCCATCCGGGTGGCCGTGCGCACCCGCGCCGACGCTCCGGACGCGGTTCGCACCGTCGCCCAGACGGCCACCGCCTCGCCGGTCGCGGCGATCCTGCCGAGCTCCTACAATCTCGGCGTCTCGCTCGGCTGGCGCCGCTTTGCCGTCGCCGGCGATGTCGCCCAGGTGGAAGGCGGAGTCATTCCCGGCCGGCGCGAAGCGGCTCAGGTCGGCATGAGCTACCGCGCCAACCAGCGGCTTACCGGCCGCGTCGCGGTTGCGGCCGAGCGCGCCGACGGCGCCCAGCGGTTGGTCGCCGACGACGAAGCCTACTCGCTCGACGTCGGCGGCGCCCTCACCATCGCCCGCAACGTCGATCTCACCGCCGGCGCCCGCTACCGCATCGCCCGCGACCGGCTCGAAGTCCTGTCCCGCGACGAACGCCGCGACAGCCAGGCCGTCTACGTCGGCACGGCCTTCCGCTTCTAACTTACGGCCCGCGCGAAGCTGCCCTTACTCAGGGACGTTCGCGGGGACCTCCTCGGATGCCCATTCATCGTCCCCCCCGGTCTTCGTTTCGAAGATGAAGTAGATCGCCGCGCCGATGATGAAGACCCGAAGCGCGATGTGAACGACCAATGCTTTGAAGTCCGGGGTCATCAGCTGCATTCTGTCGAGGGTCATGACGTTCAGGGCGGTGCCAACTAACTGGAACAATATCATCGCGATCGCGGCCGGCGTCGAGGGCCGCCACAATAACCAGGCCGCGATCAGTCCTGGTACGAGCAGGTCGAGCCACAGCTGCGCCAAGGCATTCATGATCACGGCCCCGAGAAGGATCCACCCGATCTGGCCGAAAGTTGCAGCGACGGCTGGCACGACCAGCTTCCGCTGCGGCCAGAATGAACGCAGCAGGAAATAGCTGCCGACGCCGACCCCCAGCGGGATGAGCCCCGCCAAGCCGGTAAGTCGGACAAGACCATATCCCAAGACGGTGCTGCCGATGCCGACGACGCTGAGCCTCGACGAACTCTCATCAAGGTAGCCGCTGGGTTCCTCAGCCATTGATTTGTCCCCCCTTTCACGAGGTTGCTACCAAAGCGGTCGGGGGGCAACCCTACCAGTCTTCGCAGCAATTCCTTTCCCGCTGCGCCGCACGCTACAGCCATGCATCGACGGCGGACCATCCGTGAGCACCTCTGAGCCGTTTTGCGCGCGATAGGTTCATGCCACCCAAGGCGATCACGGGCAGCTGCGTGCACCGGGCGAGCAGCGTGAAGCGCTGCGGCCCCAGCGGACGAGCGCCGGGATGGCTTCGTGTCGGATAAATCGGCGACAGGAACAGCAGGTCGGCGCCGGCGCGTTCGGCGGCACGGATCTCGCGCCGGTTGTGGACGGGAGCGCTCCTGAAGCCGGGGCCTCCGCCGCGTCCGTGGCTGCCGTCGGCGCCCCAGGAGCAGGCCTGCAGCGCCGGGCCGGCGAGGAGAAGCATCAAGCCGCGTCGGCGGGCCTGGCTCTTCACCTGCTCGAACAGCGCCCGCCGCTCGGGCTCCGGCAGGCTGTAGTGGCGAAAGACCATGCCGGCGCCCTTCGGCAGCCGCTCCATGGCCTCGAACAGCCGCTCCCCCAGCCGTTCGTCCGTCATCAGCCAGACTCGCGGCAGAGGGTGGCGGCGGACCATGGCCGTTCCTATAGCAGCCGCGATGGCCGACGCACCGGAAAGGCTCGAGGCGGTCCGCGCCGCAATCGCCAAAGCCGCCGCTTTGGCCGGCCGCCGTGCCGACGAGGTGACGCTGATCGCCGTCTCCAAGACTCACCCGGCCGCGGCGATCGAGCCGCTGATCGCCGCTGGCCAGCCCGACTTCGGCGAGAACCGCGTGCAGGAGGCCCAGGACAAATGGCCGGCGCTTCGCGAGCGGCACCCGGGCGCTCGGCTTCACTTCATCGG
>DASZEO010000234.1:0-3707 GCA_035940755.1 Allosphingosinicella sp.
CGGAAGGAAAATTCCGGCGGTCCCAAGCGCGACCGACGCGAAACCGAGGCAGAGGTAGAGAAGCCGGCGCATCGCCTTAGCCTGTCAGTCCTGAAGCCTCAGCGCCACCGCGTTCATAAAGCGGGCGTCGTCGCCCTGCGCCAGCCATTCCGCTTCGGCGGCTATGGCGGCGAGGAGGTCGCTCAGAATCTCGGTCTCGGCCTTGGCGTAATTGCCGAGGACGTGGCGGGTGACCTTGTCCTTGTGCCCGGGATGGCCGATCCCGATGCGCACCCGGCGAAAGGCGTTGCCGATATGCGCCTCGACTGATCGCAGCCCATTATGGCCGGCCGTGCCGCCGCCGACCTTCACCTTCACCTTGAACGGCGCGAGGTCGAGCTCGTCGTGGAAGACGGTGACGTCGCCGATCGCCTTCTTGAAGAAGTCCATCGCCGCCCGCACCGCGCGGCCACTTTCGTTCATGAAGGTGGCCGGCTTGAGCAGCAGGATGCGCTGGCCGCCGATCCGCCCCTGCTGCGCCCAGCCGTGGAACGCCTTTTTCGGCGGCTCGAAGCGATGGACTTCCGCGATGGCGTCGGCGGCCATGAAGCCGACATTGTGCCGGTGCATGGCGTGGCTTGCGCCGGGATTGCCGAGGCCGACCCAGATCTGCACCGGTGAAAAGTCCCCCCAATCCTCGGGCGCGGGGGCGTCCACCGGCTGGCCGTGCACCTCGACTCGCCGCGGCGCGAAGAGGGAGGCCAGCCAGCGGAGCGGCATCAGGCGAGCGGCCCCTTAGCCCTCGCCGGAATCGTCGCCCTGATCCTCGCCGACCAGCGGCACTTCGGCCGTCTCCGGCGCCGCCGTCTCGTCCGCCTCGGCGGTCATGCCCGAGGGCGCGACGATCGTGGCGATGGTGAAGTCGCGGTCGGTGATCGCCGAGGTCGTGCCTTCCGGCAGGGTGACCTGGCTGATGTGGATCGAATCGCCGATGTCGGTGCCGGCCAGGTCGATCACTACCTCGTCGGGCATCTCGGCCGCGTCGCAGACCAGCTCGAGCTCGTGACGCACGGCATTGAGCACGCCGCCGCGCTTGAGGCCGCGGCTCTTCTCCTCGCCGGTGAAGCGGATCGGCACCGCCACCGTCACCGTCGCGTGCTCGGCGATCCTGAGGAAGTCGACATGCACCGGGCGGTCCGTCACCGGGTGGAACTGGACGTCCTTGGGCAGCGTCCGGGTCGCGCTGCCGCCGACGTCGACCATCACGATCGAGTTCATGAAGTGGCCGGAAGAAAGCATCTTCACCAGCGCCTTCTCCTCGAGATGGATCGCGAGGGGGTCCTGCTTCTCGCCGTAGACGACGGCGGGGACTCGGCCTTGGTTGCGCAGTGCACGGGAGGCTCCCTTGCCAGCCCGTTCGCGCGCTTCGGCCGACAGCGTAAGCTGTTCGCTCATGCAAATGTCTCCAAAATTGCGGGTTCAAACGATCCCGCTCGCGCCTCCAGGGATGACCATGAGCGGGGAAGGGGCGGCCTATAGGCGAGGCCGCCGCTTCGCGCAAGCGAGGGCGGCCGGCCTCAGGAGGTCGGCGCCGCCGCCTCGACGTGCGGGACGCGCTCGCTCGCCACGCCGCGCGCCTGGAGCGCCGCCTGCACGCTGTCGCTTCCGGCAAGATGGCCCGCGCCGACGGCGACAAAGACGGTCCCGGGCCGCTCCAGCCGCTGCTGGATCCAGCCCGCCCAGGTGGCGTTGCGGGTGGTGAACAACAGTCGGTGAAGCGCCGGATCCTCCGCCCCATAGGCGTTGATGATCCGCACGAGCCCGTCGACGTCGCCGGTCGACCAGGCGGCAAGCATCGGCGCCAGCGCCTGGCCGAGCATGTCCAGCTCCCGAAGCGACTGGCGAAGCTGCGCGAGCTGCTGCTCGTCGGGCATGTCGTCGAACAGCCGGAGCTGCCATTCGACACTCTCCAGCTCGGTGACGGGCATGTTGCGCGCATGGGCGGCGTGCATCAGCACCCGCTCCGGGCCGCGCTCGGCGCTGATCCCGAGCCGCTGGCCGGCGATCGCGCCCAGGGTCATCGACACGAACCATGGCTCGAACGGGTCGAACGCCGTGGCCGGAGCGCCGGCCGAGGCAAGGGCGCGACCGAGTGCCGCATTCTCCTCGGCCGTCAGCCGCTGCGAGAGCCGCCGCCCCTGGGCGTCGAGTGCATAACGCTGGACGAGCGGCTGGAGCTGGGCGGGATCGTCGGGAATGATCGCCTCGACGACGAGCTCGCTGGACGCATCGAAGGCGGTGCGCACCTCATCGTTGAACCAGGGCCGGGCGTCGAGCAGGTGGAAAGTGCCGAAGAGATAGATTGTCGTGTCCTCGTCGCGCACCACCCACAGCGCCGGATCGGCGTCGATCGTCGTGGTGCGCGCCGGCGCCGGCGAGGCGGGCGCGGGCTCGGCGGACACGGCCGCCGGAGCGAAAGCCAGCGCGGCCGCAATCAGCAGCTTCTTCATCGGTGATTCTCCCTGATCGCTGGATTGCCTAGCGAAAATGGCCAAAAGGTGAACCGCGGGGAACGGTCACTGCAGCCGCTCCGCCCGCAATCCCCGCCCCGCCAGCATCGTCTGCAGCGAGTGCTCGCCGGTGAGGTGCGCGGCCCCGACGGCGAAGAACACCACGCCGGGCCGTTCGAGCCGCGAGCGCAGCCATTCCACCCAGCGGGCGTTGCGCTGCCGAAGCAGCACGTCGTCTATCTCCGGAAGATCGTTCGGGTCGTCCGCATCAAGCCGGGCGATCGCCTCGACGTCGCCTCGCGCCCAGGCGAGCAGCGCCTCGTCGAAATCCCCGCGCTCTTCAGCATCGTCCTCTTCAGCCAGGACCGCCTCCAGCCAGCGCCGCTGAGTCGCCTCCGGGATGCCGTCGAGAAAAACGCTCTGGTCGGCGGCGCTTTCGAGGCCCATCACTCGCCGCCCTCGCCTCGTCCAGGCGGCCGTAAGACCCCGCTCGACACCGTTGTCGCTCTCGATTCCGAGCTCCTCGAGCCGCGAATCGGCGAGCGACATCACCACCGCCCAGGTCTTCATCCGGTCGTAGATCGACATAGGCATCAAGCTCGCCTCGATGGCGTCGCGAAGCCGCGGGCGAAGCCCCGGCTGCACCCGCTCGAGAATGGGCGGCTGCCCCACCGCCATCATCGTCATCAGCCCGCCGAGCAAGTCGCCGAAGGAAGTGGAGGCAACGTCGCTTTCGAGCACGAGCTCGTCCGCTGCGGCAAGCGCCTCGGCGACCGCGCCCTGGTTCCACTCTATGCCGCCGGGCAGCGCGTGGATGGTCCCGAAAAGGTAGATGCGCGTGTCCTCGTCCTTGAGCAGCCACAGCGCCGGGCGGGCGTGCCGCATTGCATCCGCTTGAGCCGAGGCCTGCGCGGGGGCCGCGCGTCCCGCGGGCGGCCGGGCGGCGGCACCGCCGGGCGCGAGCGCCAGCGCCGTCGCCACCAGCGCCGCGAGCGCCTTGCCGAAGCCTCCGCCGGTCATGGAATCACCCTTCCGATGCCTTTCTTGACCCATAGTGCACCATCGGCCAAAGCGTGGCGACCCGTTGTTGCACCTGCGAAAGCACTACCTCTTGGCGAGCCGCCCGCTCAGCTTCCAGAAGCTCATCCTGACGCTTCACGATTATTGGAGCGAGCGCGGCTGCGTCATCCTCCAGCCCTACGACCTGGAGATGGGCGC
>DASZEO010000235.1:0-5861 GCA_035940755.1 Allosphingosinicella sp.
GTTCGGCTGGCTCTCCGACCGGGTCGGGCGCAAGCCGCCGATCGTCATCGGCTACCTTCTGACTATCCTGCTTATGTTTCCCCTTTTCCACTGGATGGCCGCCACCGCCAACCCGGAGCTGGCGGGGGCGATGGCGCGCAATCCGGTGACGGTGCAGGGCACGAACTGCAGCTACAATCCGTTCGCTCGCGGGCCGCAGGCGACGCCGTGCGGACGGGCGCTGCATGCGCTGACGGTGCGCGGCATCGCCTATGAGATCGTGCCTGGCGCGGCCTGGGGCCGTGACGCCTACCAGGTGCGGATCGGCTCCAGCATCGTTAACGTCGAGGACGCGGCCGCTCTCGATGCCGCCCTGGCGCAGGCGGGTTACCGGCTCGAGAAGACGAGCCCGACCTTGTCCCGCGCCGCCTTGGTAGTGCTGGCGATCGTCATCATCGGCTTCCTGTCCGGAATGACCTACGGCCCGGTGGCGGCGCTGCTCGTCGAGATGTTTCCGGCACGGGTGCGCTACACGTCCCTCTCGGTCCCCTATCATATCGGCACCGGCTATTTCGGCGGGTTCTTGCCCTTCATCAGTCAATATATCGTGGCTCGGACGGGGGACCCGTTCGCCGGCCTGTGGTACACGATCGGCGTCGTGGCAATGGCGCTCGTGGTGACCTTGTTCTGGCTGCCCGAGACCTCCGGCAAGGCGCTCGATTAGGCCGCCGACAAATAGCCGTACCAGGCGATCAGCAGCACCAGCCGCGGCGCAAAGGCCGACCGAGTCCAGGCTCCCAGCAGCATCGCCGCGACCGCGGCCGCCCCTCCGGTGGTAAGCGCCAGCAAAACCGGTTCGGCAGCGGCCGTGCGGACGATCGCCGGCAGCGACATGGCCAGCGACCAGATGAGCCCGGCAGCGACGAACGCCGCCCGTCGCAGGAGCGGCGGCAGGAAGGCGGTGCGAGTGAGTGCGAGCAGGCCCGGCTGCTCGCTGCGGCCGGCATGGGTGGTGAGCCCGAAGATCAGCAGCAGAAGCGCAGCCGGGCTGGTGAGGGTCCGGTAATCGGCGAACAGTCCGCAAACGGCGATGAGCGCTGCCGTGAGCAGCCATAGCCGGCTCCCCGCAATCAGCCGCGCTTCCGCGAACAGCAGGCCAAGCAAAGGCGCCCTCGCCCACGGCGCCCGTGGCGCCTGAGGATCGGCCGCCGGCTGCGCGCCCGGCGCGAGCAACCGCGCAATGGCTCCGGCGCGGCGGCGTTCGCGGCGCGGGCGGTGCGGCCTGTACACAAGGCCTGCGAAGACCGCGATCAGGACCGCGATGCCTGCCCAGGCGAAGCGGGACGCGACATAGCCGTCGGAAAGAAGGCCGCTCATCACGTCGAGCGCGATGGTGCCGTGCTGCACGGGCGCCGCGCCGATGGCGAAATCCCCCTTCTGCCCTTCCGGCAAAGCATAGCTGAGCGGACGCACGAAGCCGGCGAAATCGAGCATGTTGCCGGCGAAGCTGACATTGCGTTCCGCGCCCGCTGCCGGGACCGCGATCGCGGTGAGCCAGAGCACGAAGAACAGCACCTCCCCGAGCGGCCCGCGCGTCAGGCGGAGCGAATCGAATAGGATGCGAATTGCCGCCACGCCCATCAGCGCGGGCGCGGCGATGAGCCACAGCCCGAGGGTGATCTGGCCAAGGTTGATCCGGTCGAGCGGCGTCGCCAGCCAGGCGATGAACCATCCCGCCACCGTCATTCCGGCTAGAACCGCGCCCAGCACCGCCGCGTCGGCGGCGAAGCGGCCCACGGCGATCCCCACGCGCGAGGCGGCGGTCACCTCCTCGATTTGCCACGGCTGTCGCCGGGTCGCGTTCGAGCGCAGGTAGATGAAGGCGATGGGCAGCAGCAGCGTCGAAGTGACGATCCCCAGCGCCACGCCCAGCATCGGCGACGTCATCAGCGGCGCCTTGCCGTTGACGGCGATGACGACGGTCGTGTCGTTCTCGCCGGGAATCCAGAAGCGCGCCGCGACCGGCGCGATGAGCAGAAGCAGCCAGAGGCCCCAGCTGCGCGAGTAGCGGGCCAGCGACGTCCTCAGCGAAGACGAGGCGACGGCGGCCGCAGTCACGCGGCAGCCGGCGGGACGGGGATGAGCGATCCTCCTTCGACCCGGAGCGTCTCGAGCGCCTGAGGCGCGAGGTCGTCGGCGAGGTGGGTGGTCATGACGATGATCGCGTCTGCAGCGCGCTCGAGGATCAGCTCGCCCAGCTTGCCGGCCGTCTCGCGGTCAAGCTCGGCCGTCGGCTCATCGAGTGCCAGCAGCCGCGGCTCGCCGAGCATCGCCTGGGCGAAGATCAGCCGCCGGCGCATGCCGCCCGAGAAAGTGGAGATGCGATTGTTGATGTCGGCGTGCAGCGCGATCCGATCTGTGATCGCAGCGAACTGGCGGTCGGCTGCGCGGAGCTCCAGCCCCTTGAGTGCCGCCATGTGCATCGCGAACTCGCGGGCCGTGAGATCCTCCGGCAGGTCGACCGCCTGCGGCGCGTAGCCAAGGCTTCGGCGAAGCGCCGAGCGGCCGCCCGGCAGCGGGCGGCCGTCCCAGACGATCCGGCCGGAACTGGCCTTCTCCGCGGTGGCGATCAACCGGAGCAGGGTCGACTTGCCCGCGCCGCTCGGCCCCGTGAGCAGCGTGAGCCCGGGCCCGAACCGGTGCGACACGCCGTCCAGCACCCGCTTGCGTCGATATTTCTTGCCGACGCCGTCCAGCACCAGTTCCGTCATAGGGTCCCCCCCTCCGGGGCCGTGTAGTATACGAATAATACACAGGCGCAAGCCTTGCCCCCGGCCCGCGCCGCCCGCTATCGCCCCCTCATGGCCCACATCCCGCTTCGTCTGATCCTGGACGGCGACGCGCTGGTTTCCAACTGGCACTGGCTCGCCCATCGCAGCGGCGGCGCCGCCTGCGGCGCGGCGGTCAAGGCGGACGCCTACGGCCTCGGAGCCCGAGAGGCCGTCAAGCGGCTGCAGCATGCCGGCTGCCGGGATTTCTTCGTCGCCACCTGGGCCGAGGCGAGCGCGCTGATGCCGTGGCCGAGCGACCTCAATCTTTCAGTGCTGCACGGGGTGGCGCCGAAGGACCTTCGGGAGGCGGCGGCATCGCCGGCGCGTCCGGTCCTCAACAGCCGGGATCAGGTCGAGCGCTGGCGGAGTAGCGGACGCCCTTGCGACGTGATGATCGACACCGGCATCAACCGGCTCGGGATCGATCCTGCCGACGTGAAGGCGGGGCTTCTCGAGGGGCTCCAGATCCAGACTCTGATGAGCCATCTCGCGCGAGGCGACGAGGATGTGCCGGAGAACCCGGCTCAGCGTAAGGCCTTCGCCGAGCTGGCGGGACGCGTCCGCGCGAAGCGGCTCAGCCTTGCCAACAGCGCCGGCGTCTGCCTCGGGCCGGATTACGCGTTCGGCCTGACCCGTCCCGGCCTGGCGCTGTACGGCGGCGTGCCGCGACGCGAGGCGCAGGGCCATATCCGACAAGTCGTCAGGGTCGAGGCTGAAGTGGTCCAGCGGCGGCGGGTCGAGGCTGGCGCGGGCGTCGGCTATAATGCCATTTTCACCGCCGCGGAGCGTCATGAGCTGGCAATCCTCAACATCGGCTATGCCGACGGCTATCTGCGCAGCTTCTCCGGCACCGGCAGGGCGCGCATCGGCGATGCCTTCGCTCCGGTGGTCGGCCGGGTGTCGATGGACCTGACGACGGTCTGCGTGGACGCGGTGCCGCAGGTGAAGGAGGGCGATTGGCTGGAGCTCGACTACGACCTTTCGACCGCCTCCGCCCAATCCGGGCTCAGCCAGTACGAGCTGCTGACGACGCTCGGTTCGCGCTTCGAGCGGATTTGGCGCTGAACCCGAGCGGCCCAGGCTCGTTCACCGGCCATGGCTATAGTCGCACAGCTCTCCGACCTCCATTTCGGCGCCCATGACGAAAAGGTCGTGGCGGCCACCGAAGCGTGGCTGCAGATGCACCGGCCCGATCTGGTGATCATCAGCGGCGACTTCACCCAGCGCGCGCGCGAGGCGCAGTTCAGGATGGCGTCCGCCTATCTCAACCGGCTGCGCGCCGCCGGCTTCAACCTGATCGCGGTGCCGGGCAATCACGACGTGCCGCTCTATGACGTCGCGCGGCGCTTCGCGGCGCCGCTGGCGCGGTACAAGCGCTACATCAGCAACGATCTTTGCCCCTGGTTCGAGAACGACCGCCTCGCCGTGCTCGGGATCAACACGGCGCGCTCGCTGACCATCAAGGACGGGCGGATCAACCGCGACCAGATGAAGCTCATCCGCGAGCGGTTCGCCAACGTGCCCGAGGACAAGACCCGGATCCTCGTCACGCACCACCCGCTTTATGCGATGCCGATAGGCGAGGGCGGCGAGCTCAGCGAAGCCGTCGGCCGACACGAGGATGCGATCGCCGCAGTGTGCGAGGCGGGCGTCCATATCGCCGTGGCGGGCCACTTTCACCGCACCTACGCCCAGGCAGCGCGCAAGATGGTGGAGAATGCGGGCCGCGCCCTCGTTATCCAGGCGGGAACCTCGACCTCGACGCGGCTGCGCAACAACGAACTCCAGAGCTTCAACTGGATCGAGGTCCACAACAATAACGAGATCGACCTGCAGGTCATCGCCTGGGACGGCTCGGGCTTCCGCGGCGGCAGCCACGCCCGCTACACCTATGACGGCGAGAACTGGAATTCGCGGCCCGTCGCTGACGCTTAGCCGAGCACCTCATATTCGCCCATGCGGTGCTCGCAGCGGGTCCAGGCCTCGCTCCGCCGGTCGAGCGCTTCATAGTCGGCCCGGTGGTCGGCGAGAAAAGCGTCAAAGTCGGCTTTTGCGCGCCAGACGTCGACGGTGAGGTAGGATCCATCGTCGGCGCGCATCAGCTCGGTCCCGCGAAAGCCGCCGCTTCGGGCGAACAGGCGCGCCCATTCGCCAGTCGGCCCATAAGTGGCCTCGAACGCTTCGCGATGCTCGTCGCGCACTTCGTACCGCCAGACCAATGCAATCATCTAGGCCGCCTCTGCGGCGCGATTATCCGTGCTTGGCATACCGCGCCAAGAGGGGCGCCGGCTTGCCCGAGGCGCTGTGCCGAAACGGGGCGGCTGGATGGCCGGCGTTATCGCTCAGCCGACGGCTGCTCGCAGCCGTTCGAGCACCTGGGGGTCGCGGATGCGGCGAAACCACGCCTCGACCAGGCTGAACAGACCGAACAGCACCAGCCCGGCCGCGACCGCCATCTGCACGGTCTCGTCCATCGACTGGAGCGCATCGCCGATCCCGCCCGCTTCCTCCGAGCTGCGGTCGAGGCCCGAGCGGAGCATCAGCCAGGCCGCGGTGAGGAAGACCACTCCGCGGGCGGCGAAGCCGGTGCGGCCGATCCACGCGACTCGGCGGCTGCCGGCCGCGCGCGGCTCGAGGTGGCGCAGGAAGTCGAGCTTCCATGCCTTGCGGCCCTGCTGCACTCCGGCGAAGAGCAGCCCGGCCGCGGCGATGAGCACGATCAACTGGCCTCCCGGCAGGCTGAGCGCCGTCGCCGCGCCCTTTTCGGGCGCTCCGCCACCTGACCCGCCGCCGCTGCCGAGGAGGTGGGATGCCGCCGCCACGCCGAGGCCGAGATAGACTAATCCGGCCACCGCGCCTGCAAATCGGATCGCAATCCCCTTCGCTTCCTTGCCGTAGTTCGAGGTGTCGACCCAAGCTTCCACGAGGCGCCACGCGCCATAGGCGAAGAAGCCCACCGTCATCACCGCCAGCACGATCCTGCCGCCGCCGGTTTCGAGATATTCCATGATTCCGGAGGAATCCTCGGTCCGCCCGCTGCGCAACGCGAGG
>DASZEO010000236.1:0-4893 GCA_035940755.1 Allosphingosinicella sp.
GCGGCGAAGGCCTTGGCCGCGAGGCGCTTGCGAAGGTCGAGCGACGTCACGCCGCCCGACGCATCAATCGCTTCGATCAGCTCCGCATAGTCGGCCGGATCGGTGACGATGGCGACGAAGGCGTGGTTCTTCGCGGCGGAGCGGACCATCGAAGGCCCCCCAATGTCGATATTCTCGATGACCTGGTCGCGCGATGCGCCGCGGGCGACGGTCTGAGCGAACGGATAGAGGTTGACGACCACCAGGTCGATCACACCGATCCCGTGCTCGGCCATCGCCGCCTTGTGCTCCGGGTCGTCGCGCACGGCCAGCAGCCCGCCATGGACCATCGGGTGGAGCGTCTTGACCCGCCCGTCCATCATCTCGGGAAAGCCTGTCAGCTCGGCGACGTCGCGCACCGCAAGCCCCGCCTCGCGAAGCGCCTTGGCGGTTCCGCCGGTGGAGACGAGCTCGACGCCGTGCCTTGCAAGCGCGCCGCCCAGCTCGGCAAGGCCGGCCTTGTCGGAGACGGAAAGCAGGGCGCGGGTCACCTTGGCGTCGGTCATCTTCGTTCCTCGTGGAGTGGAATTTCCCTGAGCCGGCCCGGGCGCAATTTTCAAGCCGCAAGGCGAACGCTGAGACGTCGTGCCGGTGAAAGAGAGCCCGGACGCGGCTCAGGATCAACAGAATGGCGGCAAATGGTGCGGTCCCGGAACCTGTTTAACTCAGCGACGTTCTGCAGCGGAACTGGGCAGGGCAACAGTAAATCACAGATTAAAACATTAAATAAATGGTTTACTCTGTCGACTGCTCTTGAAAACGCGCAAGAATTACTACCAAGGGGAGCTCAGAGATGGGGCGCAAAATAACCGGCACCGCGAGTGACGAGAATCTGATCGGCGGCACCGGCGACGACAGGCTGTATGGGCGCGGCGGAAACGACCGGCTCGACGGCGGCCTTGGCGCCGACCTGCTCGACGGCGGCGACGGCGACGACGTGCTCGAGGGCGGCGCCGGCGCAGACACGCTGATCGGCGGCCTCGGCTTCGACACGGCGAGCTATTCGCGCTCATTGGCATCCGTATGGGTCGACCTTGCCGCCGGCAGCCACAGCGGCGATGCCCTCGGCGACAGCTTTGCCGGAATCGAGCGGTTCGAGCTCAGCGCGTATGACGACGGCTTCAGCGGTTCGGCCGGCGCCGACCAGGTGATCGGCCTCGCCGGCAACGACAACCTCTCCGGAAACCTCGGCGACGACCTGCTCGACGGCGGCGACGGCGACGATCGCCTGGCCGGCGGCGCCGGCGCTGACCGGCTCATCGGCGGCAACGGGATCGACATCGCGAGCTATGCCGGTTCCATGGCCGCAGTGGCGGTCGACCTTAGCGGCGGCGGCGCTTCGGGCGACGCGGCAGGCGACAGCTTCAGCGCCGTCGAGGTTTACGAGCTCTCAGCCTTTGAAGATCGCTTCATCGGCGGCGAGACGGCCGACACGGCGCTGGGTCTCGCTGGAGCCGACGCGCTCGCCGGAGGCGGCGGCGACGACAGTCTGGACGGGGGTGAGGGCGACGATGTGCTGAACGGCGGGACCGGCGGCGACCGGCTGGCCGGCGGCGGCGGCTTCGATACAGCCGATTATGGCGACGCATCCGCGGCGGCGCGGATCGACCTCAGGACCGGCTCGGCGGCCGGTGCGGCGGCCGGCGACACTTACGAGTCGATCGAGCGCTTCGTCCTCACCGGCTTCGCCGACACGTTCGCAGGCGCCGCATCGCCGGTCAGCGTCGAGGGCGGCGGCGGCAGGGACTTCCTGACCGGGTCGGACGGCAACGACGTCCTCGACGGCGGCGATGACCATGACCTGATCGACGGCGGCCGCGGCGCCGACACGCTGATCGGCGGCGGCGGCACCGACCGTGTGTCCTACTTCTCCGCCGACACGTCGCTGCGGATCGACCGTGCCGCCGGCACCACTGCCGGCGCGGCAGCCGGCGACACCTATTCCGGGATCGAGATCTGGTCCCTGAGCCGCTTCAACGACGCCTTCTTCGGCAATTCCGAAGCCGAGCAGATCGAGGGCGGCGACGGCAACGATTTCCTGATCGGCGGGGGCGGCGCCGACGTCCTGATCGGCGACCGCGGCAACGACTTCATGGAAGGCGGCGACGGCGACGACATCCTGCTCGACCATTTCGGCAATGACGAGCTCAACGGCGGCGACGGCGACGACCTTCTGAACGGGGGCACCGGCGACGACAATCTCGGCGGCGGCCAGGGCCGCGACACGCTCGTCGGGGAGGACGGAAACGACTTGCTGCTCGGGCAGGACGAAGACGATCTCATCTACGGCAATGAAGGCGACGACCGCATCTATGGCGGCGACGGCAACGACCTCGTCTATTCGGGTCCGAACAGCGGCGACGGCCGCGGCGACGTGATGGACGGCGGCGCCGGATCGGACACCTTTGCTTTCCTGGCGGACTGGTCGCCCGACAGCTCGCGCTCGGTGATCACGGGCTTCGACTCAAAGGCCGGCGGCGACAAGGTGGACCTGTCGCTGTTCGTCGGCGGCGGGCGCACCGTGGTGACCCACACCGTCGACGCCGAATATGGCGCCTCGACGCTGGTTCAGGTCGACCTCGACCGCGACGGCAGCTTCGATTTCGGATTGCTCGTCGAGGGCGTCCACGATCCGCTCGGCGACTGGCTGGTGACCAACCGCGCGCTGAGCACGCTTCTTCCGGACAGCGCGAGCCCCTCGCCCGGCGAGCTTTTCACGATGGGCGACAGCGCTCTGGCCGCGCCCGCCGCCGAGCCGCTGCCGATCGGCGGCGCCGAATGGTCGCTGCTTTGACGGTCAGGGTCTGCCTCGGTAGCAGCCGGTCCTGCGAAGCCGTCCTGCGCTGAGATTCAACAAGGCGCTTTTTCGGGTGGATGAGCGCGAGCGGAACCCCTAGACCTGTCGGGTTTTCCGACTCTGACTTCGTCCCCTCGGGAGATTGCAATGATCTTGCCCCTGTTCGCTTCCCTCCTGCTCCTCGCGGCCCAGGATCCTTCCGCCTACCCGCAGCCCGATCCTGCCGCCGACGCGACGCAGGACGCCTATCCGACCGACGCCACGCAGGACGCCGCCGATGCCCAGGCGGACGCACTGGAGGCCGAGGCCGACGCAGTCGAGGCTGCTGCCGAAGCGGCCGGCGCGGCTGCCGAGGCTGCCGAGCAGGCCGCCCAAGCGGCGGCGGATGCAGCTCAGCAGGCCGAGGAGCCTGAAGAGCCGGTCGTGTGCCGGCGCCGGAGCGTCTATAACGAATTCGGGCGGCAGCGCTCGACGCGCGTGTGCCGGCCGCGCTCCGCCTGGGGGCCCGACTCCCGCTAGCAGCGCCTCAGGCGGCCCGCTTCATCTCCCACGAAATCGTCATCCCTTCGGGCGGAGTCTCGCCCGCGATGACGAGCTGGAGCGTGGCGTGCGGCCGGGCCGCCCCGTCGATCCACAGGCTGTCCTCGGTGGAGAGCATCCCGCCTCGGCATCGGAACTGCCACACGGGGCCGCCGCGGATCCGGAGCAGCGCCCCCTGGCCGTCCGCGGTGGTGGTCGCCTGGACCCCGGGCGCCAGATGGAAGCGGACGGCGAAGGAGATCGGGTCGCTGCGCCGACGCCGGCGGCCTTCGGGCGGGTAGAGCCTTTCCTCGCCCGTCAGCTGGCGCCCGTCGGGCGACAGGAGCAGCCGGCGCTCGTGGATCAGGCCGAAGCGGCGGGCATAGCCGTCATGGGTCGCCTCGGCGCGGCAGATGCCGGCGGTCTCATCGCGTGAGGCCTCCACTTCCGAAACGCCTTTGCCGAGCGAGCCGTCGCTGTGGATCGCCGTCGAGTTGCGGTCGCCAAGAGTCAGGGTGGAATGGGCGGCGGTGGTCCGCAAGCCGAACACCAATTGGCCGGGAAGAGCGCCCTGGGCATCGCCGGCGCCGCCGCAATTGACGATCAGCCGCTGCGGCCCTTCGCTGAACTCGAAGGCCAAAGTCGAGGCGCAGCCGCCGCTCAGCGCCCGCGGCGGCGGCGGCGGAGCGGCGTCGAACACCAGCACGCTCGCCTTCGCCTGGAGCCGCTGATAGCCCCAGCCGCGGGCGCGGCGCAGCGGCCCGGCATCGGCGCCGGAGGCCTGCACCGCCGCGAGGACCCGGCGGCGGCTGGCCTGGTGCCCGCCCTGCCAGCTCGACAGCGCCTCGTCGCCCAAGGTGACGGCGAGCAGGGCCGCGGCGGCCGAGGCGAGCGTCTCGGCCAGCCATTCCGGAACGTCGAGCCGCGCGGCGATGTAGACGGAGCGCAGCTGCGAGAGCGTCTCGACCAGCGCAAGCTGCTCGAGCGGTGAGCGGCTGACCAGGCCGCCGTCGTCGTGGACGGCGGTGGCGAGCGCGCGGGCCATGCCCGCCTCGCCGGTCCTGAGCCGTGCCGGCCCGCCCTGGACGACGAGCGCGGCGGCGATGACTCCGCTCCAGGCGGCGATCCGCGGCAGGCCGGGGAGGACCTTGTCGGCGCTCCGGTCGAGATGGCGGGCGCCGCGGGCGAGCGTGCGCAGCACCTGCGAGCGATAGGCCATGTCGCGGCTGGACAGGATGTAGGGGGCGTAGGCGGTCCAGAACAGGATGCGGCGGCCCCACAGGTCGGCGCGCCAGGCCGGCTCGCTCAGCTGAGCGCCGAAAGCGTCGAGCCATTTTCGCGTGAGCGCCTCGGCAAGCTTCGCGCCGCGCTCGCGCGTGGCGGCGGCGGAAAGGTCGCGAAGCCAGGCGAAGCTTTGGAGGTATTGGGAGAAATCGGCCGGCAGGCCGAGCGTGGCGAAATCCAGCCCCTCGACCGGAACCTGGGTGCCGTTGTGGAGGAACTGGCCGCTGAGCAGGGCCTCGCCCGCCGCCTTGTCG
>DASZEO010000237.1:0-2161 GCA_035940755.1 Allosphingosinicella sp.
AAGCGCCGCGAAGGCGAGCAGGCCGGTGCCGGTGCCGATGTCGGCGATGCGGGTGAAGCTCGCGCCGTCGCGGGCCAGCCGGTCGAGCGCCGCCAGGCAGCCGCTGGTCGTCTCGTGCTGCCCGGTGCCGAAGGCGCGCCCGGCGTCGATCTCGAGCGCCACCGCCTCCGCCGGGACCCGGTCGCGGTGCACCGGCGTGTGGACGAAGAAGCGCCCGGCGCGGATCGGCTCGAGCCCCTGCTGACTCAACGTCACCCAATCCTCGTCGCCGACCCGCTCCACCTTCGCGCGAACGCCCGCCGCGCTCGGCACCAGCGCCGCCAGCGCGTCGAGGATCGCGCTGTGCGGCCTCGCCTCGAAATAGGCGTCGAGCCTCCAGCCTTCGCCCTCGGCCTCGCTCGTCACCAGCACCGGCGGCGAGTCGAGCTCGGCGAAGGGGGCGATATCTTCCCGCAGCCCTTCGGCTTCCGCGCGGGTGCAGGGCAGGGTGACCCGCCAGCTCATAATTTTCCGGGGGCGGAACTAGCGGACAAAGCTGGCGCCGTTGACGTCGATCACGGCGCCGGTCGCGGAAGGCGGTGCGTCCACCGCCAGCCAGCGCACCGTCTCGGCGACTTCATCGGCGGTGGCCGGGCGGCCGATCGGCAGGTCGCCCAGCGAGGCTACTCCGCCGCGGCTGGCGAGATATTCCTCCACCATCCCGGTCACCGTGAAGCCGGGGCACACCGTGTAGGCGTAGATGCCCTCGCCGGCATAAGCGCGCGCGATGCTCTTGGTCATCGCCACCATGCCGCCCTTCGACGCCGCATAATGCCAATGGTCGGGGCTGTCGCCGCGATAGGCGGCGCGGCTGGCGACGTTGACGATCCGCCCGCCGCCGCCGCGGCTTCGGAAGTGCAGCACCGCAAGCCTGCACAGCTCGGCGGCGGCATAGAGGTTGATCCGCGTGGTGCGCTCCCACTGCGCCGTCCACCCGCCGTCCGAGGAATCGATCGGCGCCGCTTCGAACACGCCGGCATTGTTGACCAGGACGTCGATCCGCCCGCCGAGCCGCTCCAGCGCCTGCTCCCACAGCCCGCGAGCGACGTCCGGCTCCGCCAGGTCGGCCGCGATGAGGCCGTCGCCGCCGCGCGTGGAATGGCCGACCGCCTGCTGGCTGGAAAATGCGGCGAGGATCGAAGCGCCGATGCCGCGGCTGGCGCCGGTGACGAGGATGCTGAGATTGTCGGGCATGGCCCGGCTGTTAGTGCCGCCGCGCCTTCAGGGAAACCCCTGCTCCGTCGCTGGACGCGGTCAGGCCGCGAAGGTCTGGACGAACTTGCCGGCGGTCGCCTTGAAGCGCGCCATCTGCTCGTCGACCTCGCCGAAATTCTTCTCCACCTCGTCGATCTCGCTTGCGACGCTCTCGGTGTCGGCGCGGATCGCGGCGATGGTCGACGACATGGAATCGGCGGCCAGAGCGGTCTCGTCCACCGCGGCGGTGATCATCGTCACCGTCTGGGCCTGCATCTCCATCGCCCGGCGGATGCGGTCGGCGCTGGTCTGCACCTCCTCGACCGTCGTCTGGATCGAATCGTTCGCCTCCACCGTCTGGCGCGTGGCCGACTGGATGGCCGCGATCTTCGCGGCGATGTCGTCGGTTGCGCGTGCCGTCTGGTTCGCGAGGCTCTTCACTTCCTGGGCCACGACGGCGAAGCCGCGGCCGGCATCGCCCGCGCGCGCCGCCTCGATCGTCGCGTTGAGCGCGAGCAGGTTGGTCTGGCCGGCAATGTCGCGGATCAGGCCGAGGATCGATTCGATCGCCTCGACATGGCCCGACAGCGCCTTGCTGACGTTGACCGCCTTGCACGCCTGCTCGCCGGCCCGGACGGCGACGCCCGCGGCGACCTCGACTTCGTTGCGCGCTTCCTCGATCGCCATGATGAGGCCCGCGGCGGTCTGAGCCGCCTCGCGCATCGCCACGGCCGACTGCTCGGCGGCGGCGGCGACCTCCGAAGTCTTGCCGAGCATCCCGCGCGCCGCCTGGCTGGCGTCGGCCGCCTGGGCCCGCACCTTGCGGCTGCCGCTGGCGGTGCGCTCGACGACGCTCATGATCTCCTTGTTGAACTCCGACCCCTGCGAGCGGCGGCGGACATGCTCGGCGTCGGCGCGAAGCCGGTCG
>DASZEO010000238.1:0-4312 GCA_035940755.1 Allosphingosinicella sp.
GTAGCGGATCGTGTAAGTGTGCTCCCCCTGCGGGATATAGGTGTCGGCCGAGCCGATGCGGAGCCGTTCGCCATTGTCCATGCCCTCGCTCGTCCACGGTTCGTCGTGTCCGTCGCGCTGGATCTGCTCGACATGGAAGCCCACGCGGACCGTCCGCCCGTCCCGCTGGTAGCGTGTCGGGAATTCGCGCAGCAGGCCGTGCTGGAAGCGATTCCCTTCGGCGCGAATCCGGATCGTCTCCGTGACCGTAAGGGCGCTGTCCCTGCCGACCGCGATGTCGCTCGAGAAAGAGAGGATCCGCTCGCCATAAGCCGGCGGCTCGGGCGGATCGAAGACGTCGATGGCTTCGGGCTTGCCCGAAGCGGGCGCGGCGAAGGCCAGCGCCGCCAGCAGCAGCGCGATCAGCGTCCGCACCGTCTTCATGGATTCAGGCCCTGGCGCCGAACCGGACCACCGGCGCCGCCTGGATGGCGGCGACGTCGTCCGCGTAGAATTCCTCCTCCTTGAACCCCATCGGCCGCGCCAGCAGCACGTCGGGGAAGGACTGGATGCTGGTGTTGAGGTCGCGGACCGTGGCGTTGTAGTAGCGCCGAGCGCTCTGGAGCGTCTCCTCGATCTCGGAAAGCTCGTCCTGGAGCTGGCGGAAATTGTCGTCGGCCTTGAGGTCGGGATAGGCCTCGGCGACCGCCATCAGCCGCCCGAGCATCGCCGAAAAGGCGTTGTCCGCCTGGGCCGTCGACGCCACGCCGCGCGCCTGGACCGCATCGCCGCGATGCTGGATGACCTGGGTCAGGGTTTCGCGCTCGTGGGTCGCATAGCCTTCGACGGTGCTGACCAGGTTCGGGATCAGGTCGGCGCGCCGCCGCAGCTGCACGGTGATGCCGCTGAACCCCTCCTTCACCAGCGCGCGCTGCCGCACCAGGCGATTGTAGATGACGACGGCGTACAGCGCCGCGAGCACGACGACCGCCAAGACGATCCAACCGACCATGATTCAGTCCTCCCCTGGAGCGATTGCATAAGGGCAATGGCGGGCCGTGTCGATGCGAGCGCTGGTGACCTTTGCCGGCGGCTCGACTAGCGTCGGGCCGCCATGCCCCGCCACCTTCGCCCGCTCGGCCGACTCGAGGAGACCCAGCTTCGCGCCTCCTCGCCGAAGCACCACGCGTCGCTGTCGGCGTCGGCGGGGACGGGCAAGACTCACGTGCTGACGGCGCGGGTGCTGAGGCTGCTGCTCGCGGGGGTCGATCCCTCGACAATCCTGTGCCTCACCTTCACCAAGGCAGGGGCCGCCGAGATGGCCGAGCGCATCCATGCCCGCCTCGCTTACTGGGTGCGGCTCAAGGACAACGAGCTCGGCAAGGAGCTGCTGGCGCTCGACGAGGATCCGGGCCCGGCCACCCGGGAGCGGGCGCGCACCTTGTTCGCGCGGGTGCTGGAGGCGACCGGCGGCGGCCTTCGAATCCAGACCATCCACGCCTTCGCCCAAGGCCTGCTCGCCGCCTTTCCCGCCGAGGCAGGGCTCATTCCGGGCTTCCGACCGCTGGAGGCGCGCGAGGAGCAGTTGCTGGCCCGCTCCACCCTGGCCGAGCTGCTGGTGCGCGCGGAAGCCGAGGGCGACCTTGGGCTGCTCGCCGACGTCCAGGCGCTGAGCCTTCGGCTCGGCGAGGGCGGAGCCGAATCCTTCCTGATGGCCTGCGCCCGAGCGCCCGACGCGATGGCGACGCTTGGGTCCCGGCAGGGGGTGGAGGCGCGGCTCCGCCAGGCCTTCGATCTTCCCGTCGGCGATATCGACGAGGCGATTGCCGGCCAGTGCTGCGACGATCTGTTCGACCTGGCGCTGCTCAACGGCATCGCCGATGCGAACCGCGTCTGGGGAACGCCGACCGGCCTCTCCTGCTGCGATGCCATTGCCGCTTGGCTGGCGCGCGACCAGCAGGGGCGGGCGAGCGGCCTTTCCGATCTCGCCGCGCTCGTCCTCACGAGGTCCGGCGACCCGCGCAAGGTGCCGGCGGGCCTGGCCAAGGCGGCGCCGGACTACGAGGCGCTCGCCGGGCGCCTCGTCGAATGCTGCTCGCGGCTGCTGGCGATGCGTTCGGCGGCGGCGATGGTGGCGAGCCTCGCCGCCGGCCTTCGGGCCGGCCAGGCCTATGCTTTGGCCTATGGCGCGGCCAAGCGCGCCGCCGGACTGGTCGATTTCGACGATTTGATCCGCTGGGCCGAGCGGCTGCTGCTTGCGCCGGGCATGGGCGACTGGGTACGCTTCAAGCTCGACCAGCAAACCGACCACATCCTGGTCGACGAAGCCCAGGACACCAATGCGGCGCAGTGGAACATCGTGCGGGCGCTGACGGGCGAATATTTCGCGGGCGAGGGCGCGCGCGGCCGCCACCGCACTATTTTCACCGTCGGCGATTTCAAGCAGGCCATCTTCGGCTTCCAGGGCACCGACCCGGCAAGCTTCGACCTGGCCCGCGCCTGGTTCGCGCGCGAGGCGCAAGGGGTGGAGCGCGACTTCCTCGACCTTTCGGTCGACCGCAGCTTCCGCTCCTCGCCGCCCATCCTGGCGGTGGTGGACCGCGTGCTTGCCGATCTCGGCCACGGCGCGCTCGGCCTGCCGCGCCGGCCGAACCCGCATCTCAGCCACTATCCCGGCCGCGGCGGCTCGGTGACCTTGTGGCAGCCTTTGTCGAGCGAGACCGCAGAGGAGGAAGAGGCGGGCGAGGAAGGCTGGGTCACCGACACCGTCCGCCGCTACGCCTCGCGCCTGGCAAAGCAGATCAGGGCCTGGCTCGACCGGCCCTTCTACCTAGAGAGCAAGGGGAGGGCGCTCCGGCCGGAGGACATATTGATCCTGGTGCGCCGCCGCGGCGATCTCGCCTCGCTGCTGGTGGCTCGGCTTCATGCCGAGCAGGTGCCGGTCGCGGGCGTCGACCGGCTGCTGCTGTCGGCGCCCTTGGCGGTCCAGGACCTGCTCGCGGCCGCCCGCTTCGCGGTGCAGCCGCTTGACGACCTCAACCTGGCGAGCCTGTTGGTCTCGCCGCTGTTCGGCTGGTCGCAGGACCAGCTCTACGCGGCGTCTGCGGGGCGCGAGGGGGCGCTTTGGCCGCACCTGCGCGATTCCGCCGCTTCCGATGCGTCGCTCGAGGGGCTCCACGCCATCCTGCGCATGGCGGACTTCACCACGCCGCACGGCTTTTTCGAGACCATTCTGTCGGGACCGATGGACGGGCGGCGAAAGCTGCTCGAGCGGCTGGGTTCCGAGGCGCGCGACCCGATCGAGGAGCTGCTCTCCTCCAGCCTCGAGTTCGAGGCGGCGGGGACTTTGTCGCTTCAGGGCTTCCTCGACTGGTTCGCCCGCGGCGACGTCGAGATCGTCCGCGACCCTTCGGGGCCGAGAGACGCGGTGCGGGTGATGACCGTCCACGGCGCCAAGGGGCTGCAGTCGCCGGTGGTGATCCTCGCCGACGCCTGCGCCGATCCGGAGCGGGCGAAGAACGTCGCGCGCGGCGCCTATGCGCGGTTGCCGCTGGCGGCGGAGGGGCCGGACGTGCCGGTGTTCCGGCCGCGGAAGGAGGAGCTGGCCGAGCCGCTCAAGTCGCGCCTCGAGGCTCAGGACCGGCTCAACCGCGAGGAGCATTGGCGGCTGCTCTACGTGGCTCTGACGCGCGCCGAGGAGCGGCTTTACGTCGGCGGCACGCTGGGCCTTCGCGACAGCGCCGGGCCCGCCCCGGCGAGCTGGTTCCGGGCGGCCGAGACGGCGCTGGAGGGGCTCGGCGCGAGCTGGCAGGATTCGGACCATTGGGGGCGCGAGCTTCGCTTCGGCACGGCCCCCAACCCGGCGCGGCGCGTGCCGGCGCCGCCCCCCCGGGCGGGGGCGCTGCCCGCCTGGGCGCGCCGGCCCGCTCCGGCGGAAGAGCGTCCGCCGCGGCCGCTCGCCCCCTCCTCGGTGGCCGAGGACGATGTGCCCAACCCGCCTCCGGGCCCGCAACAGCGGCAGGCCGCCGTCCGCGGCCGGCTGCTCCACCAGCTGTTCGAGCGCCTCCCCGGCCTTCCGGCCGACCGGCGCGCGGAACTGGCGCACCAGTGGCTGGAGCGGTCGGCCGGAATCGCCGATCCCGCTGCCCGCGAGGCGCTGGTCGCCGACGCCTGCCGGGTCATCGACGATCCCCGCTTCGCCGAGCTGTTCGGCCCCGCCGCGCTCGCCGAAGCGCCGATCGCGGCGGTCATCCATGACGGCATCGTCGTCTCGGGCACGCTCGACCGCCTGCTGGTGGGAGCCGAGCGAATCCTCGTCGCCGATTTCAAGACA
>DASZEO010000239.1:0-1791 GCA_035940755.1 Allosphingosinicella sp.
GCCGTTCCTGTTCACGCTCGCCTACATCTACGTCGACACGGTCTCGCCGCAGCGCCTCTCTTATTACCTGCTGAACGCGCTTCCGATCTCGATGATCATCGCCTGCCTTGCCTTCGCCGGCTGGCTGGTGGCGGACAAGAAGACCGGCCTCAGGATCACGCCGCGCCAGGTGCTGATGCTGATCCTGCTCGCCTATTCGGCGGCGACGACCCAGTATGCCGCCGTCCCGGACGCCGCGGCCGAGAAATGGGAGTGGGCCTCGCGCGCCGTGGCGTTCGCCGTCTTCCTGCCGCTGACGCTTCGGACCCGGCTGAGGATCGAGGCGACGATCGCCTTTTTGATCCTGTCGCTCGCGGCCATCGTCATCGTCGGCGGCATCAAGACGGTGCTCTCCGGCGGCGGCTACGGCGTGCTGAACCTGATGGTCGACAATAATAGCGGCCTGTTCGAAAGCAGCACCATCTCCACCATGTCGATCGGGGTCATCCCGCTGATCCTGTGGCTGGCCCGCTACGGCACTATCTTCCCGCCCGACTGGCGCGTGAAGACCTTTGCCGCCGCCCTGATCTTCGCCTGCCTGCTGATGCCGATCGGCACCGAGGCGCGCACCGGGCTCGTCTGCATCGCGGTGCTCGCGGTGCTGATGCTTCGCGACGTCAAGCGGCGCTTCCTGTACCTTGCCGGCGCCGCGCTGGTGGCGACGGCCTCGGTCCCCTTCCTGCCCGCCTCCTTCACGAGCCGGATGACGACCATCCAGGGCTATCAGTCGGATTCCTCGGCCAATACGCGGCTCGCGGTGTGGGGCTGGACTTGGAACTACGCCCGCGAGCATCCGCTCGGCGGCGGCTTCGGCGCCTACCGGCTCAACCGCATCATGGTGCAGACCACCACCACCTCGGGCAGCGGCGACGTGCAGATCGTGCGCAGCGAGATGCGCCCCGATCAGGCGCGCGCCTATCACAGCTCCTATTTCGAGATGCTGGGCGAGCAGGGCTTCCCCGGTGCCATCCTCTTCCTGCTGATCCACGTCATCGGCCTGGTGCGGATGGAGCTGCTCCGGCGGCGCTACCGGCGCGAGAAAGGCGAGCTGGCTTGGCTTGCGCCCCTCGCTATGGCGCTGCAGCATTTCCAGATCATTTATTTGGTCGGATCGCTGTTCGTCGGCATCGCCTATCAGCCCTTCCCGTGGCTGATGCTGGCGGTCCAGATCGGCCTCGATTCCTGGGCGTCGCGGCGCGAGCGGGCGAGCCGCCCGGCCCGCCCCGCCTATCCGGTTGCCGCCGCCGCCACGGCCTGAAGCGGAACGAAGGGCGGGCCGGCGGCTTTACCCGGTTCCATGGCCGCTCAGCCCCAAAGCCTCTGCTATGTCGACGACAAGGTCCCCGGCATCACCCGCCGGCGGCGCGGCCGCTACTGGCAATATTTCCACCCCGACGGCAGCCGCGTCACCGACCGCGACGAGATCGACCGGCTGAACGCGGTCGGCATGCCGCCGGCCTATGAAAGGTGCTGGTTCTGCCCGGACCCCACGGGTCACATCCAGGCAATCGGCTATGACGCCAGGGGCCGCAAGCAATATCGCTACCACGCCGGCTTTCGCGAGCAGCAGGAGGCGCGCAAATATGAGCGGCTCGCCGCGTTCGGGCGCGCGCTGCCGAAGCTGCGAAAGAAGATCGAGGAGGACATAGAGGGCAAGGCCACCAGCGCCGAGGCGGTGATCGCCGCGGTGGTGCGGCTGATCGACGCCACCCACATGCGCGTCGGCAACGAGGAATATGCCAAGGAGAACAA
>DASZEO010000240.1:0-1909 GCA_035940755.1 Allosphingosinicella sp.
GCCGACCCAGGATCCGCCGGGGCATACGCTGGGCGGCTATTCGCAGCGCATCGTGGTCGACGAAGGCTTCGTTCTGCACATCCGCCACCCGCGCGAGCAGCTGGCGGCGGTGGCGCCCCTGCTGTGCGCCGGAATCACGACTTACTCGCCGCTGCGCCACTGGCAGGCGGGGCCGGGCAAGAAGGTCGGCGTGGTCGGGATCGGCGGGCTCGGCCATATGGGCATCAAGCTCGCCCACGCGATGGGGGCGCATACCGTCGCCTTCACGACCTCCGAGAGCAAGCGGCAGGACGCGCTCGACCTCGGCGCCGACGAGGTGGTGGTGTCGAGGGACGCCGAGGCGATGGCCGCGCACGCCCGAAGCTTCGACTTCATCCTCAACACGGTCGCGGCGAGCCACGATCTCGACGCCTTCACGGCCTTGCTCAAGCTCGACGGGACCTTGTGCCTGGTGGGCGTGCCGGAGCATCCGCACCCGTCGCCGAGCGTCGGCGTGCTGATCTTCGGGCGCCGCTCGATCGCCGGCTCGCTGATCGGCGGCATTCCGGAGACCCAGGAGATGCTCGATTTCTGCGCCGAGCGCGGCATCGTCGCCGACATCGAAATGATCCGCGCCCAGGAGATCGACCAGGCCTATGACCGGATGCAGCGCAGCGAGGTCAAATACCGGTTCGTGATCGACAGCGCTTCGCTCGGAGCATAATCCTGGCAACGACGCGGAGCGCCGCCATGCGGATCATCGGCAGCTATGTCAGCCCCTATGTGCGCAAGGTGCTCGCCTGCGTCGCGCTCAAGGGGCTGGCCTACGAGATCGACCCGATCACGCCCTTCTACGGCGGCGAGGAATTCGAGCGGCTGAGCCCGCTGCGGCGCATCCCGGTGCTGATCGACGGCGAGACGAGCCTGTGCGATTCGTCGGTGATCTGCGCCTATCTCGACGAGGCCTATCCGCACCGTCCGCTGCTGCCGGACGACGTCAGCGCCCGGGCGCGGGCGCGCTGGCTCGAGGAATATGCCGACACAAGGCTCGGCGACGTCTTCATCTGGGGGCTGTTCTACCCGAAGTTCGTGCATCCGATCGTGTGGGGCGAGCCGGGGGATCAGGCGCGGATCGAGCGGACGCTGGCGCAGGACCTGCCGCGCGAGCTCGACTATCTGGAAGGGCAGGTGCCGGAGCGGGGCTTCCTGTTCGGGCGCGAGATCGGCCTCGCTGACATCGCCATCGCCACTTTCTTCCGCAACGGCGCCTATGCCGGCTTCGAAGTGGACGCGTCGCGCTGGCCGCGGGTCGCCGCATTCGTCGGGCGGGCGCTGGCCGAGCCCTGCTTCGCGCAATTCCTGCCGTTCGAGCAGGCGCAGCTCGGCACCAACCCGCAGGGGCGGCGGCAGGCGCTGCTGGCGGCGGGGGCGCCGCTGACGGCCGAGACGGTCGGAACGCGCGAGCCGCGCCTGGGCGTCATGCGGCTTTGAGCTGAGGGCTATCGCCCGGGCGGCGGGTGCGGCTAGGGAGAGGCATGGACGAGGCCGCCTCCCCCCGCGTCACCCCCGTCATCCTCTCCGGCGGCGCGGGAACGCGGCTGTGGCCGCTGTCCCGCTCGGCGCGGCCCAAGCAGATGCTGGCGCTGACCGGGCCGGAGACGATGCTCGCCGCGACCGCCCGCCGCGTCTCCGATCCCAGCCTCTACGCCGCTCCGGTGGTGGTGGCGCCGGCGGCGCAGGCCCAGCAGGTGGCGGCGCAGGTGGAGGGGATCGGCCAGCTGATCCTCGAGCCCGCGGCGCGCAACACCGCGCCGGCGATCGCGCTTGCCGCGCTCAACGCGGCTCCGCACGACGTGCTGCTGGTGCTGCCGAGCGACCATCTGATCGCCGACACAGCGGCGTTCGACGCGGCGGTGCGGCGGGCGCTGCC
>DASZEO010000241.1:0-5973 GCA_035940755.1 Allosphingosinicella sp.
GCGATGCGCCAGCGCGCGCGGACGATTCCGTCCTCGACGAGGGCGAAGACGACGTTGGTGTTGCCGGCGTCGACGGCGAGCAGCATGGGCGCCTCCCTAGCCGGGGGGCGCCCGCTTGGCGAGGCTTATGCGGCCTCGACCAGCGGCGGCTGAGCCTCCTCGCGGCGGCGGGCGACGGCGCCGCGGGCGGCGTCGGTCATGCGCTCGAATAGGCTGGGCCCGCGGATCGGCTCGGCGAGGAGCATCTCCGCTTCCGGCTCGGCGGCGGCGATGTGCAGCGGGCGCGGCGAGGCTTGCTCGGGCTCCGGCTCCGGTGCGGGGGCTTCCGCCGTCAGCAGCAGTTCCTCCACCACGGGCGCCGGTTCCGGCTCGGGCTCGGGCGCTTGGACGACGGGCTCGGCCTCGATGATACGCGCGGCCTCGACGACCAGTGCGGGCGCGGCCTCGGCGATGGGCCCGAGGCCGGTGGCGACGACGGAGACGCGCAGCTGGCCGGCGAGCGCGGGATCGAAGGCGGCGCCCCAGATGATGTCGGCCTCGGGGTCCACCAGCGCCTTGATGTGGCCTGCGGCTTCGTCGATCTCCATCAGGCCCAGGTCCTCGCCGCCGGTGATCGAGACGATCAGCCCGCGCGCGCCGTGGACGGCGTCGTCGAGCAAGGGGTTGGCGATGGCGGCCTCGGCGGCGCGAAGGGCGCGGTCGGTGCCGGCTGCTTCGCCCGTGCCCATCATCGCCTTGCCCATGCCCGCCATGATCGTGCGCAGGTCGGCAAAGTCGAGATTGATGAGGCCGGGCATCACCATGAGGTCGGTGATCCCGCGAACGCCCTGCTGGAGCACCTCGTCGGCGAGGTCGAACGCCTGCTTGAAGGTGGTCTCGGGCCGGGCGATGCGGAACAGGTTCTGGTTGGGGATGACGATCAAAGTGTCGACCTCAGCCTCGAGCGCTTCGAGGCCGGCCTCGGCGGTGCGGGCGCGCCGGCCGCCTTCGAAGGCGAACGGCCGGGTGACGACCCCGACGGTGAGGATGCCCTTGGACCGCGCGGCCTGCGCGATGACGGGAGCGGCGCCGGTGCCGGTGCCGCCGCCCAAGCCCGCGGCGATGAAGCACATGTCGGCGCCTTCGAGCATCCGCTCGACGTCGGCGATCGACTCCTCGGCGGCGGCGCGGCCGAGCGGCGCGTTCGAGCCGGCGCCGAGGCCCTGGGTGGTGCGGCGGCCGAGCTGGACGATCCGCGCTGCCGGCGAGGAGGCAAGCGCCTGCGCGTCGGTGTTGGCCGCGACGAAGTCGACGCCGCGAACGCCGTTGCGGATCATGCTGGCGACGGCATTGCCGCCGCCGCCGCCGACTCCGATGACGCTGATGCGGGGGCGAAGCTCGTCGAGCTCGAGCGCGAATTCGATCATGGCGTGGTTCTCCGTTGCTTGGGTGAGTGAGACCGCGTTCAGCGGCCGGCGGCGAAGTTGAGCAGCATCCTGAGGCCCGCGCCGAGGACGACGGCCATCAGCAGCAGCCGGGGATATTCGTAGTCGCCCGATTCCTCCGGTGCCCCGGCGCGCGCGCCCTCAGGCGCGGCGGCGAGCAGCCGGATCATCGAGCGGTTCCAGGAGACGAACGGGCTGCGCAGCGCCGGCAGCGCCGCTTCGTCCCGGACGACCGGCAGGACGCCGGCATAATCGGCCTCGAGCGAGTGGCTGCGCGAGCCTGAGCGCCACACCACCCGGCGGCCCGCGGGGACGCCCTGCCAGTCGCCGCGCGCAGTCCGCACCAGCGGCCGGCCGCAGCGGCGGCACGCGCTGAAATAATAGCCGGAATTGTAGGTTTCGCCGGGCCGGGCGCTGTGGCCGCCCAGTGCGCAGCCGATGTTCATCCTTCCGCCTCCGTTGCCTGCGCGCCGTCCGACAGAGCGAAGTCGACCAGCTCGCGAAGCACCTCGCCGCCGGCCTCGCGCGCCATTTGCGGGTCCCAGATCTCGAAGCTGCCGCCGGTCCCGACGAACAGCGCCAAGGCGCCGATGCGGCCCTTGCGCCGAATCATCGGCGGCAGCGTGATGGCGCCGTCGGAATCGAAGCCGGCGCGTTCGGCGGCGCCGAAAGCGCGCCGGGCGCGGGCATGGTGCGCGGCTGGAGAGAAGCCCCTTTCCTCCTCGCGCAGCCGGCGCCGTTCGACGTCGGCATAGACGGCGGCTTCGTGCGCCTCGTCATAGCCGCTGATGCACGGGTCGGTTTCGTGCGGGCCGAGCACCACCCGGGCGGAGCCGCACCTCCGCTCAAGCGCCTTGAGCACGAACGGCGGGAGGATCGTACGCCCCTCGGTATCCACCGCGCGCAGAGCATTCCCGCTGAAGAAAATGTCGTCGACCATGCCGCAAGCCCGCCCCGAACTGGGCGCCGGGCTCAAAAAGCGATTCCCGGCGCCCTCGAATAGTTAACGCGATGCAGGGCCGCTCCGCACGATGGGACTTATACCGGCGCGGTCTAACGTCGCCGGATTCGGATTCGGAGTCTGAGCGCTCGACCAGGAAACAGAACGACTCCGCTTCCCTCCGACGGGGCAATTACTGTCAGGCGGCCGCGGCGATTCGCGGCGCTGTTTGATCTATGTCATTCACGCTGCAGCGATCGTTGCGGGCGCGTTGCCGAGTTTCCCTCTTGCGAGCCGCTCGGTTCGATGAACCAATCCCTAAGGAATCGTTAACCGTATTTTTTCTAGGTTGCACAATTGTCTAGCGCCTCAGACATTTGAGGGACTGGCCGTGTGTTTTGGTCGGAGCGGGGAGCGGGCTTATGTCGCACCAGCGAAAGGTCTACGTTGTAGGCCGCAATGTCGAAGTACGCCGATTGCTTACCCAGCATATCGGTGGGGTGGGAGCGGAAGCCTGGCCGTTTGCGAGCGGCTCTGACTTCCTTGGGATTCTCGAACATCTGGCGCCGGCTTGCATCCTGCTCGACATGGATGAGGGGGACGTGCCGGGGATCGAGATACTCAGCGAGATCGTCGCCCGCGAGATCGCCTGGCCGGTCATTGCGATCAGCGGCCGTGAAGAGCTCCAGCTGGCGATCGAGGCGATGAAGCTGGGCGCGCTCGATTTCCTGCGGATGCCGCTCAGCCGCGAGGTGTTGGCGCTCGCGCTGGCGCCGGCCTGGAAAGCTCTCGAGCGCGTGGTTGAGGCGAGCGAGTCGAGGCGAGCCGCGCAGGAAAGGCTCGCGCGGCTGACCGCACGCGAAATGGACGTGCTGCTGGCGCTCCTGAGCGGTCGATTCAACAAGGCCATCGCTCACGATTTCGGAATTAGCGTTCGAACCATCGAAATGCACCGGGCGCACATCATGGCCAAGCTCGAGGTTAGAAGCCTCGCCGAAGCAGCGTTGCTGGCGCCGCAGGCCGGGCTCGACGTTCCCGTGGCCGCAGCGGCGGCGGCGAAAGCCAGGGCCGCAACCGACAGCGCCCCGACCTATGCCGGCTCCGCCTGCCGGGACCAGCTGACGGCGCTGGCGAGGCGGCTGTCCTCCTAAGAGCCGGCGCGCCTCAGGTGCAGACCGCCAGATAGGCTATTTCCATCACCGTGCCGCCCTCGATCGGCAGCGGGCCCTGGACGTCGCGGGCATATTCGCGCTGCTCGGTGACCGCGCCCGTCGAATCCTGGACCCGGTGCGCAAGCGCCTCGATGGTCCGGCCGGCGCAATCGATGTTGAGCTGATAGGAAACGCCGGTGGACTGCGCCTCATTGGGGTTGGTCAGCCGAAACCAGGCTTTCCGCACCGTCCCGTTCTGCTCCAGCGTCGAAGCGTCGATGGCGATCGACTGGCCGGTCGGCGCCGCACCCAGGTTGAGCCACGCCGGCTGCCGCTGGGCGGGGGCTGAAGGCTCAGTGCCCGGGGGCGGCGCAGCGGGAGAGGCGGCGGCGGGGTAGACGCTGACTCCGCAGCCTTCGGTAGCGCCGGTCAGCGCGGTTCGGATCGCCGGATCCGGCATCGAGCTCGCCACATGCATGAGGTCGCGCACCGTAAGGTGCTCGGGATCGAAGAAGCCCTGCCTCACCGTCGCGGCGAGGCGGGTGAAGCGCCGCAGCTTCACCGGGCTGAGGCCCGCCGCCAGGCGCGCGCCGACGCACCGGGTTTCCGTGGGGTCGAGGCCGTAGCGAATCAGCTGCGGCGCGATGATGCTGGTCCGCGGGCCGACATAGTCGGCGACGTTGCCGGCGCATCCGGCGAGCAGGCCCGACAGCAGCAGGGCCGGCGGCAACAGGCGCATCGATCCTCTTCCTTCCAAGGCGGAGCGGGTTACCAAGCGGCCCGAGCGATTGCACGCGCAATTCGGATCGCGGCGCGAGCGGCGTCTAGATCAGGAACACGTCCCCTGCGTGGATCACGCGCACGGTTCCGTCCGGCAGGCGCAGGCGCAGCGCGCCGGTCTCGTCCAGGCCGTCGAACAAGCCGGCGCCCTCCGACGTGACGAGCGCCATTCCCACAGGATGCGCGGCCTGCAGCCAATGGCGCCGCACCGGGTCCACGCCTTCGCTGCGCCAGCGCCCGAGCCACCGCGCGAATGATTCGACCAGCACCGCCAGCAGGGCCTCCGGCTCCGGCGCCGCGCCGGAGAGCTCGGCAATGCTCGTGGCGGGCCGCTCGACGAAGCGGGGATGCTCGGCGAGGTTGACCCCGAAACCGACCACCACCGCCTCGCCTTCCCGTTCGAGCAGGATGCCGGCGAGCTTGGCGGTGTCAGCCGTAAGGTCGTTGGGCCATTTGATCCGAACCTCGGGCGCGTACACCGAAACCGCTTCGTGAAGCGCCACCGCAGCCACCAGCGCCAGCGTTGGCGCCGGAGGATCCTGCGGCCGCAGCCGCACCAGGGTGGTGGCATAGAGATTGGCCGGCGGCGATTCCCACGCCCTTCCCTGCCGGCCGCGGCCCCCGGTCTGGCGCTCGGCGCGCAGCCACAGGCCCTCGGCGGCGCCCGCCCGGGCGAGGGCGGCGACGTCGTCGTTGGTGGAGCCGGTCTCGACGACCGAGCGGATCAGAACAAGGCTCCCGCCGCGGCGGCGGTGGCATGGTCGAGCATCGGAATCGAGAGGTAGCCCAGCGGCGAGACGAAGAGAGCGGCGGCGAGAATCAGCAGCGTGCCGACGGGCTCGCGGGTACGGGCATAAGCCGGCGCCGGCTCGTCCATAAACATCACCTTGACGATCATGATGTAGTAGAAGGCGCTGATCACCGAGGTTGCGATCGCGAGAGCGGCGAGCCAGGTGAGGCCGGCATCGACCGCGGCGTTGAACACGATCCACTTCGGCCAAAAGCCGAACAGCGGCGGGATGCCGGCCAGGCTGAACATGAAGACGGCCATGGCCCAAGCGAGGCCGAAGCGGCTTCGCGACAGACCGGACAGCGAGGCTATCGTCTCCACCGGCTGATCGTCTGCGGCACGCATCCGCAGCACGACCAGGAAAGCGCCCAGGGTCATGACGATGTACACGGCCATGTAGAACAGGACGGCGGCGACGCCCTCGGGCGTGCCGGCGGCGAGGCCGACGAGGGCGAAGCCCACATTGTTGATCGAGCTGTAGGCGAGCAGCCGCTTGACGTTGCGCTGGCCGATCGCGGCGACGCCGCCCAGGATGGTCGAGGCCAGCGCCATGAAGATGACGATCTGGCGCCACGATTCGGTGGCCGGTCCCATCGCCTCCACCGCTACCCGCACCAGCAGTGCCATCGCCGCCACCTTCGGCGCGGAGGCGAAAAAGGCGGTGACGGGCGTCGGCGCGCCTTCGTAGACGTCCGGAGTCCACATGTGGAACGGCACGGCGGACACCTTGAAGGCGAGGCCCGCCATGACGAACACCAGCCCGAACAGCTCGCCGCGCGAGACTCCGTCGCCGAGCCCCCTGGCGATGCCGTCGAACAGGGTGGTGCCGGTGAAGCCGTAGAGGAGCGAGATGCCGTAGAGCAGGATTCCCGAGGCGAGCGCGCCGAG
>DASZEO010000242.1:0-3258 GCA_035940755.1 Allosphingosinicella sp.
TGCCAGCCGTTCCGCGGCCGGCACCAGCGGCGGCAGGCCGCTCACCGGCCGGTCGAGGTAGAAATAGGCAACCGCCGCCACGTCGTCGCTCCGGTAGAAATTGGTCCAGCCGTCCGGCAGCGACGGGTCGGTCAGCGCCACCGGCGCGCCGCCGGCCAGCAGCTGGCGAAAGCCGTTGCGCGAGCCGGGGTCCACCGTCACGGGGATGAGCGGGGCGCCCTGGCGCTGAAGCCGCATCACCTCGGGGCGCGGCCAGCCGCCGATCTGCTGCATCGTCACCTCGATGTCGCGGTGGAAGAAGATCGGGTCCGGCACGTGGAAGCGGTAGAAGGTCCACCGCCCGTTCGGCTCGTCGGCGACCGGCGCCCCCTGGAAGCGGTTGATGAAAGCGCCCTGACCCCACGCGGTGCCGATATAATCTTCAGCGCCCGTCCCGACGAGCGTGGCGTGGTCGCGGTCGTCGTCGACGAATATCCGCGCTTCGCCCTCGCCCCACCAGCTGCGTTCGTAGACCGGATTTGTGAACACGGTCATGGAGGAGCCGAGGAACCGGCCACGGCCCGTCACGCGCGGCAGCAGGCGGAACGCCTCGCCCAGGGTGGTGGCGCGGTTGCGGCTCCAGTAAGCGTGGAAGTAGAGCATCGTCTCCGGCTGGCGCCGCACCAGCCGATGGTCGATGTCGTAGAAGATGAGGTTGAGGTCGCGGTCGGACTCATTGGTGACGACGACCCGCGCGCGGCTGCGGAACGGCATCGGTATGTAGGAGACGAAGGAGCGGCCCTCGCCGCTGGACATCAGCGCCGTCTCCATCGCGACCATTTCGCCGGCGCCGTGGCCGAAGAAGTCGCCGAGCGGCACCGAGACGGCGGGTGTGTCGGCTCCGTCCCAGAAGATGTCGAGACGAAGCGAGCGCAGGCGTTCGGGCGAGCGGTCGTCGATGGTCATCCACATGCGGTCGATGACGCCGGCGCCGCTTATGTCGGCGAGAACATGGGACTGCCCGGCGCGGATGGTTTCGAAGGCGTGGCCCTTGCCGCCGCGATTCTCCTGGCCGCCGGCCCCGCGGGCGGCGGTGGGGTTCTCCGGGCTCGCCCAGCGCGACGAGGAGTTGGCGTCATATTGGTAGAGCGGCGCCGCCGCATCGACCTGGGCCGAAGCGGCCGTAGCGATGGCGGCCGAAGCCAGCGCAGCGACGCCACAGGCTAAGGTGAAGAGGCGCATCAGTGCCGCTCGCCCTGCGGGCGGAGGCTGACGGCGACCACGGGCGCGCCGTCTCGCCAGGCCAGCGGCGAAATGTAGAGATAGCGCCGCGCGTCGGTCTTCCGGCAGCCGGGCGTGGCCGCCCAGGCGTGGAAGGCGAGGAAGCTTCGAGTGCCGACCTGAAACACGGTCTGGTGCCCCGGGCCGCTGAGGCAGCCCGCGTCGCGCTCATTGAAGCTGTGCAGGATCGGGTTGGCGGGGGCGTCGGTGCATGGGCCCATCGGGCTTTGGCAGCTCGCATAGCCGATCGCGTAAGCCGACAGCCGCTGGTTGTCCTGCCAGGCATAATCGTTGCCGGAATAGAGGAGGGCGTAGCCGGAGTCGGTCCGAACCATCGTCGGCGCCTCGATCACCCAGCCTTCCCAGTCCGCATCGTTGCGTTCGATCGAAACGCGTTCCCCTACCAGGCTGAGGCCGTCGGGCGCGAGCCGCTGCGCGAAGATCTCGGTCGCCTTGCCGACCGCGTTGCCGTCATTCTTGAAGTAGAGGTAGAGCTGGCCGTCCGAGTCCCGGAACGGGCTGGCGTCGATCGTGCCGCCGAGTTCGTACTGGCAGACCAGCGGCTCCGTCGCCTGCGAGACGAACGGCCCGATCGGGTCGGCGCTGGTGGCGGCGCCGACGCACTGGACGCCGCGCTGACGGTGGCGCGCGGTGAAATAAAGGACGAAGCCGCCGTCGGTCTGCAGCACCTCGGGCGCCCAGGTCGAGCCGCGCCGCGCCCAGGGCGGCAGCACCGGCATCGCATCGTATAGGCCATGATCGTCGCGGACCATCTGCCAGTCCGTCAGGTTGGTCGACGTCGCCATCTGCACGTTGACCCCTTCGCGCGCGGAGTTGGTCGCATAGGCCATGAAGCGGCCGCCGTGCATCAGGATGAACGGGTCCGGGAAGTCCTGGCTGAGCACCGGCACGAACTGGGCGTCGGCGCGCGCGACTTGCGGCGACAGGACGGCGACCAAAGCAGCGGCCGCGACAACGGCAAACAGGCTTCTGAGGCTCCGCACGCGCCCTCCTTGATGCAGTCTCCGTCAGGGCGGCTGCCACCCGGATCACGCCGCGTGAAATGCCCTGATGGCGGTTGTTTGTGACGGCTTATTATCATACTAATCGGCGCCAAATGAAAGAGCTGGCCGACGGCAGGGGAGAAGCAGGGCGATGCGCATCTGGAGGGCGGCACTGATGGTCGCGGCTGCGGCGGGAGCTTCATCGGCCGCCTCGGCGGCTCAGGTCTCGCGAGCGACCTTCGGCACCCTTCCAGACGGGCATGTGGTGGAAGGGATCACGCTTTCCAACCAGCATGGCATGCGGGTGCGGATCATCACTTACGGCGCCTCGATCCAGTCGGTGCTTGTGCCCGACCGGCACGAGGAGCTGGCGGACGTGACGCTCGGCTATCCAACGCTCGAAGGCTATCTCAGCCAGCCGCAATATTTCGGATCGACGGTTGGGCGGGTCGCGAACCGCATCGCCCGCGGCCGCTTCACTCTGGACGGGCGGGAATATCAGGTGCCGGTGAACAACGGGCCCAACTCGCTGCACGGCGGCACCCAGGGCTTCGACAAGGTCAACTGGAGCGTGGTCAACACGCGCGAGGGGCCGAGCGCGAGCGTCACTCTGCGCTACGTCAGCCCCAACGGCGACCAGGGCTATCCGGGCACGCTCACCACCACCGCCACCTACGCGCTCGATGAGAATAACGCGCTGTCGGTCGAGTATCGCGCCACGACCGACCGCACGACGGTCGTCAACCTTTCCAATCACGCCTATTGGAACCTGGCCGGCGAGGGTTCGGGCGAAGGGGCGATGGGCCACCTGCTGACGATTCCGGCCGATTATTATTCGCCGACTGACGCGACCGCGATCCCGACCGGCGAGTTCCGCTCGGTCGAGGGGACGGTGTTCGACTTCCGCCGGCCGACGCCGGTTGGAGAAAGGGTCCGCGACGCCTCGGACGAGCAGATCCGCTTCGGCCGCGGCTACGACCATAATTGGGTGGTG
>DASZEO010000243.1:0-15715 GCA_035940755.1 Allosphingosinicella sp.
ATTCAATTCAGCGCGGGCTCTTCCTCGTCGCAGCGGGTGGGGCCGTCGATCCAGACCCATTCGCCCTCGGCCTGCTGGAGGATCGCGGTCTGCTCGCCCCAGCTGCCGTCGGCGCCCTGCACCTCGTAGCGGCAGCTGAACTGGATCGAGCCTTCCTCCGCGCGGGTGCAGGCGATGTTGCGCGTGGCGACGCGGTGGTCCGGGCAGGCGGCGGCGAGCGCGGCGTTGAACTGCGCGGCCGTCGGGGCGGCCGTCGTGGCGGCGACCAGCAGCAGGGCGAGCGGGGTGAAAGCGAGCTTCTTCATAACGCTTCGGCTCCGGAGATGATTTCGATCAGCTCCTTGGTGATAGCAGCCTGGCGCGTGCGATTATACTGAATCGTCAATCGGTTGATCATGTCGCCGGCATTGCGCGTCGCATTGTCCATCGCCGTCATGCGGCTGCCTTGCTCCGAGGCGGCGTTTTCAAGCAGGGCCCGGAAGATCTGGACGGCGACGTTGCGCGGCAGGAGCTCGGCCAGGATCTCCTCTTCGTCGGGCTCGTATTCGACCGCCGCCGGAACGCCGGCTGCGTCGTTGTCCTGGCCCGCGACCGGCGGGATCGGGATGATCTGCTGCCCCACGGGCTCCTGCACCAGCGCCGAGCGGAAGCGGGCGTAGAAGAGGTGGACGACGTCGATGCCGTCGGTCTGGTAGCGCTCGACCAGGTCGTTGGCGATCGCCTGGGCGTCGGCGAAGCTGGCGAACTTCATCGCGCTGGTGTCGTGCTGGTGAAGGATCTGGCGCGGGTAGAGGCGCTGAATGACGGCCCGACCCTTGCGGCCGACGAGGTAGAAATAGACCGTCTTGCCCTGGCCGATCAGGTCGTCGGCCCGGCGGCGCGCCGCACGCACGATGTTGGCATTGAACGCCCCGGCCAGACCCCGATCGGAAGTCGCGACCACCAGCAAATGCGTCTGCTCGTTGCCGGTGCCCGTGAGCAGCTTCGGGCTCTGCGGCCCCGGCGTCACCCGGCTGGCGAGACTCGCCATGACCGCCGTCATGCGCTCGGAATAAGGGCGCGCCGCCTCGGCCGCCTGCTGCGCGCGGCGGAGCTTGGCGGCGGCGACCATCTTCATCGCCTTGGTGATCTTCTGGGTCGACTTGACCGAGGAGATCCGGTTCTTGAGCGCCTTGAGGCTGGCCATGTCAGTGCTTCGTCACTTCCACTTTCGTCATACCGGCGAAGGCCGGTATCCAGTCCCGATCAAGTAAGATTCTTTTATCGGGCTGGGCCCCGGCCTTCGCCGGGGTGACGGTTGTTCCCTAAGCAAACGTCTTCACGAAATCGCCGGTGATCGTGCGAAGTTCGCCGGCGGTGTCGTCGTCGAGGGTCTTGGTGGTGCGAAGCCGCTCCAGCACCCCGGCGTGTTCGGAGCGCATGTGGCTGAGGAGCGCGCTTTCGAAGCGGGTGACCGCCTCGGTCGGCACCGTGTCGAGGAAGCCGTTGACGCCGGCGAAGATCGAGACGACCTGCTCCTCTACCGGCATCGGGCTGTACTGCGGCTGCTTCAGGAGCTCGGTGAGCCGGGCGCCGCGGTTGAGCAGGCGCTGCGTGGACGCGTCGAGGTCCGAGCCGAACTGGGCGAAGGCGGCCATCTCGCGATACTGGGCGAGCTCCAGCTTGATCGAGCCGGCGACCTTCTTCATCGCTTTGGTCTGGGCGGCCGACCCGACGCGGCTGACCGAGAGGCCGACGTTGATGGCTGGTCGGATGCCCTGGTAGAACAGCTCGGTCTCGAGGAAGATCTGGCCGTCGGTGATCGAAATGACGTTGGTCGGGATGTAGGCGGACACGTCGCCGGCCTGGGTCTCGATGATCGGCAGGGCCGTGAGCGAGCCTGCGCCGTTATCCTCGTTCATCTTGGCGGCGCGCTCGAGCAGCCGGCTGTGCAGGTAGAAGACGTCGCCCGGATAGGCTTCCCGGCCCGGCGGGCGGCGCAGCAGCAGCGACATCTGCCGGTAGGCGACCGCCTGCTTAGAAAGGTCGTCATAGACGATGACGGCGTGCATGCCGTTGTCGCGGAAATATTCGCCCATCGTGCAGCCCGTGTAGGGCGCGAGGAACTGCAGCGGCGCCGGCTCGGAGGCGGTAGCGGCGACGACGATGCTGTACTCCATCGCGCCATTCTCTTCGAGCGCCCGGACGATCTGCGCCACGGTCGAGCGCTTCTGGCCGACGGCGACGTAGATGCAGTAGAGCTTCTCGCTCTCGGCGCCCGACTTGTTGATTTTGCGCTGGTTGATGAAGGTATCGAGCGCGACTGCCGACTTGCCGGTCTGACGGTCGCCGATGATCAGCTCGCGCTGGCCGCGGCCGATCGGCACCAGCGCGTCTAGGGCCTTGAGGCCCGTCTGGACGGGTTCGTGGACCGACTTGCGCGGAATGATCCCCGGCGCCTTGACCTCGACCCGGCGGCGCTCGGCGGCGTCGATCGGGCCCTTGCCGTCGATCGGGTTGCCGAGGCCGTCGACCACGCGCCCCAGCAGGCCCTTGCCGACCGGAACGTCGACGATGGTCTGGGTGCGGCGGACGGAGCTGCCCTCGGTGATCGTCGCGTCCGAGCCGAAGATGACGATGCCCACATTGTCGGCCTCGAGGTTGAGGGCCATCCCCTTGATGCCGCCTTCGAACTCGACCATCTCGCCGGCCTGGACGTTGTCGAGGCCGTGGACGCGCGCGATGCCGTCCCCGACCGACAGCACGGTGCCGACTTCGCTGACCTGAGCCTCGGTGCCGAAGCTCGCGATCTGCTCGCGGATGACCTTGGAGATTTCAGCGGCGCGGATGTCCATTTTCAGCCTTTCATCGCATGCGCGAGATTATTGAGTTTGGTGCGGATCGAGCCGTCGATCATCTGGCTTCCGATCTTCACCACCAGCCCGCCGAGGATGGCGGGATCGACGTTGAGCTCGACGGCGATATCGCGGCCCATCCGGGCGCGCAGATTGTCCTTGATCGCGTCCACCTGACCGTCGTCGAGCGGCCGTGCCGAAGTGACTTCGGCGGTGATCTCGCCGCGGTGCCGCGCGGCGAGCAGGTTATAGGCGCGGATGATGTTGCCGAGCTGCCCCAGCCGGCGGTTCTGCGCCAGCACGCCGAGGAAGTTGCTGGTGAGCGGATCGAGCCGCATCGCGTCCGCGGAGGCGCCCACCGCGTTCACGGCGGCCTCGCGGCCGATCAGCGGGCTGGTCGTCAGCTCGCGGAAATCCTCCGACTCGGCGAGCGCCTGGCGAAGGGTGCCGAGGCTGGCGCCGACGCTCTCGAGCTGCCGTTCCTCACGGGCGAGCTCGAACAAAGCGAGGGCGTAGCGCCCCGCGAGGCTTGCCTGAATGCCGCTGGAAATATCCACGCGCGGTGTAACTCCCGGATCGGATTTCGGACCCATGCGAAACGGGGCGCGAGGAGCGCTCCCGATGGGTCGCGGGCGCCCTAGCAGGCGCTTTGCTGCGATGCAAGGTGGCCGAAAAGCGGTGGTCCGCGGCATCGCGTCGGCCTAGGGTGCCGCAACGGGAGAGCTGGCAATGGGACTGTTCGACTGGTTCAGGAAAAAGGATGTCGTCCCGTCGCCGGCCGCGGCTGCGCCGCCTTCACACGAGCCGGCGGTGCGGCGGTTCGGATTCGAGCGGGAGCGGATGTTCGACCTTGGGCGCACCGACCTGCTGGCCCAGCTGTTCGCCACGCCGCGCGACCAGCGCGAAAGGGATTGGTCGGACCGGTTTTTCGACGCGGCCTGGTGGGGATCGGTGGAGCTGAGCCAGCCGCAGATATTCTCCGGGCCCGACGGCTTCCCGTACCTTCGCCTCAACGTCCCCCGGCCGGAAACCGCCTTCGATTCCCAATGCCTCGGCAACCTTGCCCGCGATTGCCTGAAGAACGGCGTCGGCGCGGCCTTCTTCGCCAGCCCTGACGACGGCCCGGAAGCGGCTCAGTTCGTTCTCTCCTTTGGGCTGATCGACAGCCTGGTGCGCTACGATTCGCCGGACGGCGACCCAATCGACGTCGCCGAGAGCGCCGGCGGCCCCGACAGCTCCGCCTTCGAGGTGGAAAAGGGACTGTGGAGCCAGACGCTGGTCGCCACCGAGGCGCAGGAGGTGCTGGTCGGCACGCCTTCGGCCGACTTCCTCCCGCCGCACGCCGCCGCGGCGCTGGCGCGGCACCTGGAGCAGCAGTGGGGCCTGGCCGATGCACGCGTCCAGCTGATGGCGAACCCGAAGATGCGCCCGCACCGAAGCCTCGTCATCGGCCGCAAGCGCAGCGAGTTTCCCGAAGGCGCCCCGATCGACGATATGGCGCGCGCGTTGCTATGGTACCTTACGCCCGCGCGCTCGATCATCCTGATGCCGGAGGAGTGGGAGCTGGCGCAGATGACGCCGCTGCGGGAATTGTCCTAGTTCCGGCGGCCGACCCTCAGCGCGCCGCCGGCAGAAGTTGCCAACGCCCGCCCCGGACTTTACCAAATGCTTGAACGGGAGGGGGAATCGGCTGTGCGGAGTTGGCTGGCGGCAGCCTTGTTGCTGCTCGGAAGCACGGAGGCGGCGGCCGCGGCGCCGGGTGCATCGTTCCGCTTCGCGGGCGTCCAGTTCGAAGCGCCGCTGCCGGAGGGATATTGCCTGCCGAGCGGCGCCGACGTCGATGCCGCGCAACTGCTCGCCGCCGCCGATCGTGAAAACGTCACCCATCTCACACTCTACCCGTGCCGGGCGACCGAGGGACCGGCGGTGGATTACATCCTCATCAAGACGCCGAGACGCGCTCTCCTAGGTACCTTTGACCGGCAGCAACTGCTGTCGGAATTGGGTGAAACCTTCGCAAGCCGCGAGTTCAGCACCTTCCTGAGCCAGCTCCCGGACCGCCTCGAGGAAGACATGTCCACCACCCTCGGCACGCGGTTCGACCTGACTGGCCAAATTGCCCCGCGCGGCCGCGACGATGTTTGTGCCTATCTCGCTGGGACCGTCCAGGTGACGTCCGATCAGGTTTCCTATCCGATCTCGATCGCGACCTGCATCACAGTCATTGCCGGACGCGCGCTGACCATCAATTGGTACGGCCCCGACCGCGGATCGGTCGGCGTCGCCGAGCTGATGATCCGCGCCAGGCGCTTCGCCGAGCGCATCACCGGCCATCCCCCATCCTAGGCAAAGCCTGCCCGGTTTGGCAGCAAGCCCCGGGACGCCGCCTTTCGCCAGCTCCTGTAGCGAGGCTTCGGAAGGAGCCGAATCATGGTCTACAGGGTCGGGGGACTGGCAGCGGAAGCGTTCGCGCCCTTGTTCGACATGAGCGAGGCGGAGCTGGCGGCGCGCCGCGCGCGCCGTACGGTCGCCGAGGGTTCGGGCTATCCGTGCCGGATCTCGCTCGAGGAAGCCGCGCCGGGCGAGGCGCTCATCCTCGTCAATCATGTCTCGCAGGAAGCGGCGACGCCGTTCCGCGCCGCCCACGCCATTTACGTCCGCAAGGATGTGGCGCGCGGCAGCTTCACCGATGCGGTGCCGGCGATCCTCGCCACCCGCACGCTCGGGCTGCGCGCCTTCGACCGCGAAGGCATGTTGCGCGGCGCGCTGCTGGCGCCGCCGGGCGAAGCCGACGCCCGCATCCGCGAGCTGTTCGAGCGGCCGGAAGTGGCCGAGATCCACGCCCACAACGCCGCGCTCGGCTGCTTCCTGGCGCGCATCGAAAGGAACTGAGCAATGGCATCGCTTGCGACTATAGAGGTTGCGGAGACACCGCAGGCCGTGAACGACCGGAGCATTATTTCCGACGATGAAGCCTGGGCGGCGGTGCTGCGGCGCGATCGGGTCATGGATGGGCGCTTCGTCACGGGCGTCCTCACCACCGGCATCTATTGCCGCCCGTCCTGCGCGGCGCGGCATCCCAGGCGCGAGAATGTCCGCTTCTTCGCCACGGGCGGGGAAGCACGGGCGGCTGGGCTCAGGGCGTGCCTGAGGTGCCGGCCAGACGAAGTCACCCGCGAAGGGAAGGCGCTGGAGCGGGCGTACCGGCTGCTCGCCGAGGCGGAGGAGACGCCGTCGCTCGAGGCGCTCGCGGCGGCGGCGGGCTATTCGCCGCATCATTTCCACCGGCTGTTCAAGCGTGCCACGGGTGTGACCCCCGCGGCTTATTACCGAAGCCTCAGGGCCCGCCGCGCCGAGGCGGCGCTGGAGGAGAACGGCCGCATCACCGACGCCATCTACGACGCGGGCTATTCCGGCCCGGGGCGCTTCTACGCCGATGCCAAGGGGCGTCTGGGGATGACCCCGTCCGCCTGGCGCGACGGCGGCCGCGGCGAGACGATCCGCTGGGCGACGGCGGAGACCGATCTCGGCACGATGCTGGTCGCCGCGACCGACAGGGGCATTTGCCGCCTTTCGTTCGACGAGGACGAGGCGGGGCTGCGGCAGCGTTTCCCGAATGCCGTCGTCGAGCCGGGCGGAGCGGCAATGGGCGAGCTGGTGCGCCGGACGGTCGCGGCCGTGAACGCGCCGGAAAAGCCGCACGATTTGCCGCTGGACGTTCGCGGCACCGCTTTCCAGGAGGCGGTGTGGCGCGAGCTCAGCCGGATCCCGCCGGGCGAGAGCCTCAGCTATGCGGCGCTTGCGGCGCGCGCCGGTCGCCCGGCGGCGGTTCGGGCGGCGGGGACGGCGTGCGGGGCGAACAATATCGCCGTCCTCATCCCCTGCCACCGCGCCCGGCGCGGCAACGGCTCGCCCGGCGGCTACGCCTACGGCCTCGAGCGCAAGGCGAAGCTGCTCGAGCGCGAGGGCTGGAAGGCCTAGCTCGCGCCGCCCTGGTGACGGCAGCGGTAGACCAGCCGTTCGTTCGGGAGCCGCGGCAGCAGGCGCGCGATCTCGCGCTGCTGGTCGGCGAGGACGATACGCGCTTCGTTGTCGGCGGTGCAGGACTTCACGTCGACCCCGCGGCGAAGCGAACGGACCTGAGTCATCTGGGCGGCATCGAGCAGGTAGCGGGTGACGACATACTCGCCGCTGTCCGGCTTGAACTCGAGTACCGATACCGCCTGCTCGTTTTCCGGTACCAGGATCCGCGTCCAGGTGTCGCCGTTGCGCGCATATTGGGTGCGCTGATTGGCGCAGCCATTGTCGTTCCATTCGAGCGGCACGCCATTCGTCGAGGAGACGGTGACCCGGCTGCGGTCCGGCACCAGCTCGCAGCTGTTGCGGCCGGCGAAGCGGGCCGGCTCGTCTTGGACGGAGGCGCTGTTTTCTTCCGGAGGGGCCTCGTCAATGTCGGCCAAGCTCGGGCGGGTGAAGAAGACGATAATCGCGCCGATCAGCAGCACGATGCCGGCGCCGCCCAGGAGCATCGCCGGCTTCTGCCGGTTTTTGATGATCATGATCCCGGCGCCGCCGAAGGCAAGCAGCGACAGGACGAGCAGCAGGACCGAAATCGCCAGGCGGGTCTCGCGCCGGTCCTCCAGCTGGGCCAGCGCGCGTTCGTGCGCCTGCTGGCGGCGGGCGGCGAGCTCGGCCTGGCGCGTCTGCGCCTCCGCCGCACTGCGCTCCTGGTCCTGCCGGAGACGGTCCGCCATGCTGACGCATTCGGTCGCCACCGACTGGAACGGCTGCTGCGCCTCGCGGAGGAAGGCGGTGAGCTCGCGATTGGCCACCGCGAAGGCGAAGGTCGCGTCGCCGTTCTCGGTGCGGGTGATCAAGGTGTTCACCCCGAGCACCCGGCCACATTGGTCCAGCAGCGGGCCGCCGCTGTGGCCGCGTGCGATGTTGGCGGTGTGGAGCAGGGTGGTGATGCCGTTGATCGGCCGCACGTTCGAGAAAATGCCGACCGACCGTGTCGGCGGCAGCGGCACGATATAATCGTCCGCCGACCGGGCGGTGGCGAGATCGACATTGCCCGGATAGCCGAGCGCCGCCACCGGCGCCCCGTCGACCAGCGGGCCGATGTAGAGGGGGATCACCGGGAGCGTGCCTTGTTCGAGCTCGAGCAAGGCGAGGTCGCGCTGCGGGTCGACGGCGACGATGGTGGCGCGGGTCGCCTGCGCCCCTTGCGACGGGACGACTCCGACGGAGACGTTCTTGCCCTCCTCCGCCTCGGCGACGACGTGGGCGTTGGTGACGACCCGGTTCGGCGCGACGGCGAAGCCGCTGCCATGGCCGAACCCTGCCACCTCGCCGTCCTCGCCGAACGTAACGACGACCACGCGCACGACGCTCCGCCCCGCCGCGGAAATGTCGTCGGCGCGCGCCGGCGTCGCGGCGAAGAGGAGGAAAACGAGAAGGAACCTAGCCAGTGCCATCGCGGCTTGTCTCTTACCGTTCCTCGGCGAGACGCGCCAGCGCCAGCGCCTAATCGCCTTCCGCTTCGCGCTTGGCCTCCGCGCGAAGCTCGTCCAGCCGGGTCAGCGCGCCTCGCGCGTCGCCAGCGTGGATCAACTCCATCACCTGAGCGACCTTTTCGCGGTTTTCCCGGCCATGTGCGCCATTGACGATCGGCGCAAACAGAAGGCGCGCCCGGTCCAGCTCATTGCGGAGAAGACGCTCCCTCGTCGCAAGAAGACGCAGCTCGCTGTCCTGGGGAGCCCCCTCGTGCGCAGCCATCAGGCCATTGACGGCATTTTCCGTCGGCGCCTCGCCCGATGGCTCGTATGTCTGATAGAACAGCTTCAACGGCTCGGGATTATCGGGATCGAGCCGGTTAGCGGCGGCGAGGATCGTGCGCACTTCGCGCCAGGTCTGCGGGTTCCTGTCCTGCAACGCTTCGGCGCGGCCCCAGATGGCACGCGCTTTATAGAGATGGGCGTCAACGTTGTTCGGATCGGCGGCGAGCGCTCGGTCGGCCGCGGCCTCCGCTTCGGCGTAATTGCGAGCGTCAAGTTCGGCCTCCGCAAGCGACACCTGCACGAACGGGTCGTTTGGATAGGCGGCAGCGGCCCGGCGCGCATCGCGTGCGACCGAGGGCGCAGTACGCCTGTTCACGCCGACCTTGGAGCGGATCCGGACGTCCATTATCGCGTTTTCGGCCTCGCTCAGTTCCCGAATGGCTATCCGTCCGATGGAAATCCGCTCCGGCGCGATCCTCGAAACGGGAAATTCGCGGGCCCTGCGGTATCTGCGCAGGTCGGAAGTCAATTGGTCGAGGTCGCCAAACGCCGACGCGGCTTCTTGCGGCTCTCTCCCGTTGCTGAGCGCCTGCATGTAGGCCCTCAATTGCGGGTAACGTGCGGGGTCGAACGTCAGATAATGGCTCATCAGCCAGCCGATGCCGTAAATCCCCGCTACCCGGTAATTCTGGGCGGGGCGCAGGAGGATCTGCCTGGCGTCGATATCGCCGGCCTGTGCTATCTCAAAATTCCGGTACCAGGGCGGGGTGCCGATGGTGATGCTCCCGTCCTCCCCGAACTGAGCCGTCGAAAGGAACTCGGGATATCCTTCCGACAACCAAAGCGGCGCCCCGAAATTGAAATTGTTGAACATGAAATGGTGGGTATATTCGTGGAGCATCACGCCGCGCGCAGTGAAGCTTTCCTGGATTTCGTCCGGCAAACGCCCCTGGATGCTGTTGGAGGCGTGTATCGGGCGGGGCCCTCTGCGAGGGGCGACGATGGTCCCTCTCGTGTGCGGGAGGTAGAAGGCCCATATGCCGCTGTCGCGTCCGCCGAACAGTCCCCGAAGCACGTGCACGTCACGGACGAAGAATATGGTAACCCGCACGGAGGGGCCGCGGTCCGGGTCGCCGACGCCTGTCACGTTTCGCAGAGCACTGTCATAGCGTTCGATCTCTTCCGCCGCCTGACGGAGCTCGGCCTCGTCCCCTTCCGAGTAAATCAGGAAGTGGTGCGTGCTCGCCTCACGCCATCTGGCATCAGCGACGGTGCCCTGCACGAGCAGCAGAAAGGCGAATAAAGCCCACCGAATCACGAGCTTGTTCCCTGAGAGAAGGGTAACCGTAGCTTCTGACGCGGCGGATCGCAAACCGGGCTAGAGAAAACTGTAGGGGTCGACGTCGACCGCGACTCGGACGCCGCGGGGCCATTGCAGGCCCCCTAGCCAAGTGCGGATGATGTCCTGGACGGGCACCGAGCGGGCGGCGTGGACGAGTAGGCGCAGGCGGTGGCGGCCGCGCAGCATCGCCAGCGGCGCCGGCGCCGGGCCGAACACGACCATGTTCTCGTGGCTCGGCGCGGCCCGGCCGATCATCCGGGCGGCCTCGGTGGCTTCGGCCTGGTCTTCGGAGGAGACGATGATCGCGGCGAGGCGGCCGAACGGCGGCATGCCCGCTTCCCGCCGGGCATCGGTCTCGGCCGCATAGAAGCCTTCGGCGTCGCCGCTGACGAGCGCTGCCATGACGGGGGCTCGCGGATCATGAGTCTGGACCAGGACGCGGCCGGGCTTGTCGCCGCGTCCGGCGCGGCCGGATACCTGCTGGATCTGCTGGAAGCTGCGCTCGGCCGCCCTGAGGTCGCCCCCGGACAGACCAAGGTCGGCATCCACCACCCCAACGAGCGTCAGATTGGGGAAGTGATAGCCCTTGGTCACCAGCTGGGTGCCGATGACGATGTCGATCTCGCGCGCCTCCATTCGGGCGACGAACTCGGCCGCCTTGGCCGGAGACCAGATCGTATCCGAGGTGACGACCGCGGTTCGGGCCTCCGGGAAGAGCTCGCGCACCTCGTCGGCGATCCGCTCGACGCCCGGGCCGCAGGCGACGAGGCTGTCCTCCTGGCGACATTCGGGGCAGGCGCCGGGTATCGGCATGACATGCCCGCAATGGTGGCAGGCGAGGCGGCGCGTGAAGCGGTGCTCCACCATCCAGGCGGTGCAGTTCGGGCATTGGAAGCGATAGCCGCAATGACGGCAGAGGGTCAGCGGCGCATAGCCGCGCCGGTTTAGGAACAGGAGCGACTGCTCGCCGGTCTCGAGGTTGGCCTCGAGCTCCGCGATGAGCTTCGGCGCCAGCCAACGCCCGCGCGGCGGCGGATCCTCGATCAGATCCAGCGCCGCCAGCTCAGGCAGGCGAGCGCCGCCATAGCGGTCGGGCAGCTTGAGCTCGCGGTAGGTGCCGGTCTCGACCATGTGGCGCGTCTCGATTGCCGGCGTCGCCGAGGCGAGCACCACCGGCACCCGTTCGAGCTTGGCGCGCATCACCGCGACGTCGCGGGCGTGGTATTGGACGCCGTCCTCCTGCTTGAAGCTCGCCTCGTGCGCTTCGTCGACGACGATCAGCCCCAGCTTCGGGTAGGGGAGGAACAAGGCCGAGCGGGCGCCGACCACCACTCGCGCCTCGCCGGCGGCGATGGCGCGCCAGGCGCGACGGCGCTGCGACTGGCGAAGCCCCGAATGCCAGGCGACGGGCTCGCACCCGAAGCGCGCCGCGAAGCGCTTGAGGAAAGGCTCGGTGAGCGCGATTTCTGGAAGCAGGACCAGGATCTGCCGCGCCGCCCGCAGCGCCTCGGCGATGGCCTCGAAATAGACCTCGGTCTTGCCGGAGCCGGTGACCCCGTCGAGCAGGAACGGAGCGAATTCCGCTCCCCGCACCGCCTCCCTGAGCTCGGTCGCAGCCTCCGCTTGCGCCCGCTCCAGCGCGGGCGGCTCGTGGTCGGGGTCGGGGACCGGGTAGGGGTCGTCGATCGTCACCTCGACGGCTTCGACGGCGCCCGCCTTCACGAGGCCGCGAATCACGCCATCGGAGACGCCGCCGATGATCGCCAGCTCGCGGATGAGTCCCATCCGCTCGCCGATCCGCTCCAGCGCCTGCGCGCGCTGGGGCGTCAGCTTGTCGGGTATCGACCCGGTCGCGCGATATTCGGTGACGGTGCGCGCCCCCTCCAGCGCGCTTGTGGAGGGGAGCGCCATCCGCAGCACGGCGCCCATCGGGGCCAGGTAATAATCCGCCGTCCAGTCGATCAGCCGGCGCAGGGGCGCCGACAGCGGCGGCAGATCGTAAGCGTGGAGGAGCGGGCGAAGGCGATTGTCGCCGACCTCTTCGGTCGGTGCCCGCTCCGGCTCCCAGACGACGCCGACGACCTGGCGCGGGCCGAGCGGCGCGATCACCATTGCCCCCGGCTCCGCGGCCATGCCGTGCGGCGCCCGGTAATCGAGCGGCCCGAGCGCGGCGTTGAGCAGGATGACGCGGGCGCGTGACATGCTCGCCCATATCGTCATTTCCGGCTAGATGCGGAAGTGAGGGAGGAAGGCCGATGATCGCGCGCCGCTGGCACGGACGGATTCCGGCTGCGAAGAAGGACGAATATCTGCGGCTGATGGTCGAGGTGGCGCTGCCCGACTACCAGTCGACGCAGGGGAATGCCGGCGCCTGGTGCCTCCACCGCGCCGAAGGCGACGTCGTTCACGTCGAGATGCTCACCTTCTGGGCCGACAAGGCCGCGATCCGCCGCTTCGCCGGGGACGACATGGCCAAGGCCAAATATTACGACTTCGACGCCGATTTCCTGCTCGAGTTCGAGGCCGAGGTGACTCACTTCCAGGTGCTCGGCTGCGGCCCGCTCGGTTCGGGCGCATCGCAAGGCCTGGGTGCAACATAGCGCGGCGCCGCCCGTTTCTTCCGGGTCGTTTCACCGGAGGAAGAAATGGACCAGTTGCTTACCCGCCGCAGCCTGCTCGTCGCCGGCTGCGCGCTTCCGCTGCTCGCCCTTCCCGGCTGCGCCACCGCCCTCGGCGGCTTCGGCCTCGAGGATGCGCTGCGGCGCCTGCTGACTCTGTCGTCGCAGCGCGCGTTCGCCCGGCTGCTGCAGGAGAACGGCTTTTTCGAGGACGAGCTGGCGCGCGTGCCGCTGCCGCCGCAGCTCGCCGGCGCCGGCTCGGTCGCCTCGGCGCTGCTCGGCACCTCGCTGGTGCGCAACCAGCTGCTTCAGCTGATGAACCGCGCCGCCGCCAATGCCGCCGAGGCGGCGGCGCCGGTGGTGTACGATTCGATCCGCAACATGTCCTTCGCCGACGCCGTCTCGCTTGTGAGGGGCGGGCCCACGGCCGCCACCGACTTCCTGCAGCGAAGCATGGGCAATGCCATCGTCGATGCGATGTTCCCCGGCGTCGGCAATGCGCTGCGGATGTTCGACAACGGCATCATCAACCGCGTCGTTCAGGCCGCGACCGGGATCGATTTCGGCGGCCTTCAGCGGCACGTGACCCAGAGCGCCGCCAACGGCATCTACCGAGCCATCGGCCGCGAGGAAGCCGCGATCCGCGCCAACCCGCGCGAGACCGGCGATCCGGTGCTGACGGGGGTGTTCGGCGTGCTCGGTTGAGCGGCTATAGGTTTGCCGGTCCGCTCCAGCGAATCGGGGAACCGCAATGAAATTCTTCGTCGACACCGCCGATACGGCCGAGATCCGCGACCTCGCCGAAACCGGCCTGCTCGACGGCGTCACCACCAATCCCTCGCTCGTGCACAAGGCGGGGCGCGATTTCCTGGAGGTGGTGCGGGAGATTTGCGGGATCGTGCCGGGGCCGGTCTCCGCCGAGGTGGTCGCGCTCGACCATGACGAGATGATGCGCGAGGCCGAGGTGCTTCGGAAGATCGCGGACAATATCGCCGTCAAGGTGCCGCTCACCGTCGACGGGCTCAAGACCTGCCGCAAGCTCACCGGCGACGGCACGATGGTCAACGTCACCTTGTGCTTCTCCGCCAACCAGGCGCTGCTCGCGGCCAAGGCCGGAGCGACCTTCATCTCCCCCTTCGTCGGGCGCCACGACGATGTCGGCTATCCGGGCATGGAGCTGATCGCCGACATCCGCCTCATCTACGACAATTACGATTTCGCCACGCAGATCCTCGTGGCGAGCATCCGCAACCCCATCCACGTCCACGATTCGGCGAAGCTCGGCGCCGACGTCATCACCGCGCCGCCGTCGGTCATCCGCCAGCTGTTCAAGCACCCGCTCACCGACAACGGCCTCAAGGCCTTCCTCTCCGACTGGGAGAAGACGGGGCAGAAGATCGGGTGAGCGCGCGCCGAGGGTTGGAAGGGAAGGATTAGTGTCGCCGGAGACGCTGTTCTGGCTGGCCCATCTTCCGGCCGTCGTCGGCTGGGTTGTCCTGCTTGCCGCGCCGGCGGTCGGCCGCCGCGCCATCGCCATCGCCCGCATCGCCGCGACTGTGCTCGCGCTTGGTTATCTCATCATCTTCCTGCTCGAACCGCAGGGTTTGCGCACGCTGGCGGGCGACTATTCGCTGCGCGGCGTCGGCAGCCTGTTTGCCGATCCGCGCCTCGTTCTGCTCGGCTGGGTCCACTATCTGGCGTTCGACCTTTGGGTGGCGTCCTGGGAGGCGGAGGAGGGTCGCCGTCTCGGCGTCCCGCACCTGTGGCTGGCCCCCTGCCTGTTCCTGACCTTCATGCTCGGCCCGCTCGGCCTGCTGCTGTTCCTGGCGGTCCGAGCCGTGCGCGGCCGCAGGCCGGCCGGGATGGCTTCTTAACCATATTCGGGTTAGCTTCCGCTCATGGGACGGGTGATCAGCTTCGAGGATCGGGCGCTGGCGAGCCTGCGGGCGCGGGTCGCCGCCGCCGAGGAAGCGAACCAGGATCTCATTGCCTTCGCCCGCGGCCATTCCGGTGCCGTTGCTTCGATCCACGCCGCCGTCCTCGCCGCCATCGAGGCGGAGGGCCTGGACCATCTGATCCACATCGTCACCCAGGAATGGCCCCAGATACTGGGCCTGGACGCCGTGGCGGTGGCGCTGTGGGCCGGCGACACCGCGGTGCGTGCCGACGCCTCGGGGCTGCAGTTCGTCAATCCGCGGCTGGTCGAGCGCTCGCTCAGGGATTTCGACGGCGTCCTGCTGCGCGGCGTCGAGCGCGGCCATCCGCTGTTCGGCCCGGCCTGCGAGCTGATCCGCGCCGAGGCGCTGATCCGCCTTGCCAGCGAGCCGCCGCTCCCCAACGGCGTGCTGGCGCTCGGGCAGCGCGGCGCCCAGCATTTCGATACGCGCCACGGCTCGGAGCTGCTGATCTTCCTCGGACGGGTGCTGACCCGCTGCATGGCGCGGTGGCTGACCCCCTAGCAAGTAATCCTCCCCGGGACGGGGAGGGGGACCACCCGAAGGGTGGTGGAGGGGGTCCGCCCCTACGCCGCAACCGCGCGGGGCCCCCTCCACCGTCCGCTGCGCGGCCGGTCCCCCTCCCCGTACCGGGGAGGATCGAGAGCGCTCACCCTGCGCAGGCCGTTGCGGCGCGCTGGCACGATCACCTTTCCCGCGAGCGCCGCCGTTCGGAGCATACGGTGCGCGCCTACGTGGCGACGGCGCACCGGCTGATCGAGTTTCTGGGCGAGCATCTCGGCGGACCGGTCGACGGATCGGCGCTGACGGCGCTTCAGCCGTCGGACCTGCGCGCCTTTCTCGCTTTCCGCCGGGCCGCCGGCCTCGGCAATGCTTCGGCGGCGCGCGAGCTGTCGGCGGTCCGCGGCTTCCTCGCCTTCGCTGCCGCCGAGCAGGGTGTGCAGGCGGTGCCGCCGAGGCTCAAGGGGCCGAAGAAGGCCAGAAGCGTGCCGCGGCCGGTGTCGCCGGACGAGGCGGTTTCACTGGCGGAGCAGGCGGGGGAAGACGCCTCGGAGCCGTGGATCGCCGCCCGCGACGAGGCGATCCTTCTGCTCCTTTACGGCTCCGGGCTTCGGGTCGCCGAGGCGCTCGGACTGACCGGGACGGCCCTCCCGCTCGGCGAGTCGCTCAGCGTCACGGGCAAGCG
>DASZEO010000244.1:0-2409 GCA_035940755.1 Allosphingosinicella sp.
GATCGATTCCGGCGCCATCTGCGAATATTTCGAGGAGACGGTGGACCGCGCGCCGATGATCCCCGGCACGTCGATCAACCGCGCCGAGGTGCGCCGTCTGGTGACATGGTTCGACGGCAAGCTCCACCGCGACGTCGTCGCTCCGATGATGGAGGAGCGGATGCGCAAGCGCCTCGTCAGCCGCGCGCCCCCCGACACGGGCGAGCTGCGCAAGGCGATGACGGCCGCCAACGGGCATCTCGACTATATTGACTACCTCCTCGATCACCGCCGCTGGCTCGCCGGCCCCGCTTTGACCCTCGCTGACCTCGCGGCCGCCGCCCAGCTGTCGGTGGCAGATTATCTCGGGGGCCTCGACTGGCGCGGCCACAAGCAGACCGCCGACTGGTATGCGGTGATGAAATCGCGGCCGAGCTTCAGGCCGCTGCTCAGCGAGCGAATGGAGGTGATCATGCCCCCCGCCCACTATGACAAGGTCGACTTCTAGCCTTGATCACGGGCGCGGCGCCGCCCACATCCCGCTAATGCTGATCCAGACCGAAACCACACCCAATCCGGCGGCGCTCAAATTCCTTCCCGGTCAGCCGGTGATGGACCATGGCACACGCGATTTCGCCACGCCCGAACAAGCGGAAGCGTCGCCGCTCGCGCAGGCGATCTTCTCGACCGGCGAGGTCGAGGGCGTCTTCTTCGGGCGCGACTTCATTTCCGTGACCGCCGCGCCGGGCGTCGAATGGCGCCAGCTCAAGCCCCAGGTCCTCGAAGTGCTGCTCGACCATTTCGCCAGCGGCGCGCCGCTGTTTCGCCCCGGCACCGCCGCCAGCATTGCCGTGCCTGCCGAAGAAAGCTTCGAAGACGATCCCGCCGACGCCGAAATCGTCTCGCAGATCCGCGAGCTGATCGAGACGCGCGTCCGCCCGGCGGTGGCCAATGACGGCGGCGACATCGTCTATCGGGGCTTTCGCGGCGGCACCGTCTTTTTGGCGCTTCAGGGCGCCTGCTCCGGATGCCCCTCCTCGACCATGACGCTCAAGCAGGGGATCGAGAGCCTGCTCAAATATTATGTGCCGGAGGTCGAGGCAGTCGAGGCCGTCTGACGCCCGCCGATCGCGCTTCGCCAAATGCGGCTCCACGGCTAGAGCGTCGGCATGCAGCTCGTCATCGACAGTGCAACCGCCTCCTGCTCGGCCGCGCTTGTCGGCCCCGGCGGCGAGCTTGTCGACGAGCTTCACGAAGTGGTCGGCAGGGGCCATGCCGAGCGTCTCGTGCCGATGATCGCCGAGCTGCTCGGCGGGCGCGCCCCGGCCACCATCCTCGTCGATTGCGGGCCGGGCAGCTTTACCGGAGTCCGGGTGGGACTTTCCGCCGCCCACGGCCTGGCGATCGGCTGGGGCGTCCCCGTCTTCGGCTATTCCTCGCTGGCATTGCTCGCCGCTGCGAGCGGAGCGACGGAGGTCGCCGCCGTCATGGAGGCAGGACATGGCGAGCTTTTCGTGCAAGCCTATGCAGGTGACCCCCTCGCGCCTCTCGGGCCTGAGCAATCGCTGAGGCCTGCCGCCGCGGCCGAGACCCTGGGCGCCGAGCTCGTCGTCGGCTCCGGCGCCGCTGCGCTCGTCGCAATCCGCGGCTATGGGCGCGCGCTCAACGCGCTCCCGCGGGCGGCGGACGCTCGGCTTCTCCCGCCGGCGCTTCGCCGGCTGTCGGCCCGCCCGATCTACGGCCGCGCGCCCGACGCGAAGCCGATGATTGAGCCATGAGCGGCGGCGAAATCGAGCTCGTCCCCGCCGGCCTCGCCGACCTCGACGCGGTGATGACGGTCATGGAGGACAGCTTCGAGCCCCGTTACGGCGAAGCCTGGACGGCGCTGCAGGTGGCAGGGCTGCTTCCGATGCCGGGCGTGTGGCTGATTCTTGCCCGCCGCGGGGGCGACCCGGTCGGCTTCGGGCTGGCCCGATTAGTTGCCGATGAAGCCGAGCTGCTCCTGCTCGCCGTGCGACGCGCTGCCCAACGCCAGGGTATCGCCAAAATCCTCCTCGCCGATTTCGAAGCGGCCGCGGCACATCGCGGAGCGAGACGCCTCCACCTTGAGGTTCGCGACGGCAACCATGCTGTCAAGATATACGAGAGGGCGGGCTTTGCTGTAGTTGCGAGGCGGCGGAATTACTACAAGGGCCGCGACGGCTATTGCTTTGACGCGCTGACATTAGCTAAGGCGTCGGGCGGCTCGGAATAGCCGTGCCGGCCTCACCGTTTACGCTTGTCAAACACACCAAAACGGACCTATCCGAAGGGTACCTGTCACGGCCAATGGCAGGCCCCTCTGACCCTTCAGGAAAGTTGGTACCGACATATGGAAGACCAGGAAAACTTCGGGGAGACGTTGATCACCCTCACCGCCGACATAGTATC
>DASZEO010000245.1:0-14469 GCA_035940755.1 Allosphingosinicella sp.
CTCCTGGAGTTCGCCGAGCGGAACCGCCTCGCCATGCGCGGCCACACCTTGCTCTGGCATCATCCGAACTGGTTTCCCGACTGGGTCGCATCCTACGATTTCGGGGCGCGGCCGGCCAGCGAAGCGGAGCGGATGATCCGCCAGCACGTCGAGACCGTCTGCCGCCGCTACGGCCCCCGAATCCACGGCTACGACGTCGTCAATGAGGCGGTCGACAACTGGACCGGCGCGATGCGCGAGACCGTCTTCTCGCGCGCCATGGGGAGCGCCGAGGCGGTGCTGGACCTGGCTTTCCACACCGCCCGCGAAGCCGCCCCGCACGCCCAGCTCGTCTATAACGACTATATGGCCTGGGAGCCGTGGAACGCGGTTCACCGCACCGGCGTGCTTCGGCTGCTGGAGGGTTTCAGGCGGCGGCGGATTCCGGTCGACGCCCTCGGCGTCCAGTCGCACATCGGCACGGAGAATAGCGACGAGTCCGCGGGGTTCGGGGCGGCGCAGGAGACGGAGTGGCGGCGTTTCCTCGATGAGGTGGTGGCGATGGGCTACGACCTGGTGATCACCGAGTTCGACGTCCACGACAAAGGCCTGCCCGCCGACATCGCGGTCCGGGACCGGGCCGTCGCCGATTATGCGCGTGCCTATCTCGACATCATGCTGAGCTATTCGCAGCTCGGCGACGTGCTCGCCTGGGGCATGTCGGATCGCTATTCCTGGCTCCAGGAGCGCTGGCCGCGGCCCGACGGGCGCCGCAAGCGCGTGTCGCCGTACGACGACGATTTCCGCCCCAAGCCGCTGCGGACGGCGATCGCGGACGCCTTCAGAAACGCTTCGACGCATCACAACCGCGCCGCGCTCAGGAACGGCTGAAGGCGAAGGACGCCCAAGCGTGGAGATCCGCCGCTACGGGGTCACTTCCGGAGGCGATGAGGTCGCCCAATACACGCTTCGCGGCGACGGCATCGTGGTTCGGTTCCTCAGCTACGGCGGCATCATCACCGACATCGAGGTGCCGGACCGGGCCGGCGTTGCGGCGAACGTCGTCCTCGGCCTCCCCACGCTCGGCGATTATGAGGCGAAGAACGGCCGCTATTATTTCGGCGGCATCGTCGGGCGCTATGCCGGCCGAATCGCCGGCGCCCGCTTCGCCCTCGACGGTGAGGAGGTGCGGCTTCACGCCAACGAGGGGAGCAACGCCGTCCATGGCGGCCGGGGCGAAAGCTTCATCGCTAAGCTATGGGAGGTGGAGCCGCTCGAGGACCTCGACGGCGGGGGAGCATTGCTCCGCTATACTAGCTCCGACGGCGAGCAAGGCTTCCCCGGCCGCATGCACCTGGAGGTGGCCTACCGGCTCGGGCTAGGCTGCCAGCTCCGGATCGACTACGCGGCGCGGACGGACCGCTCGACGGTGCTCAACCTGACGAACCACAGCTACTTCAATCTAGCGGCCGGCGGCGTGGGATCGGTGCTTGATCACTCGCTGCAGCTCTTCGCCGATCGACTGATCGCCACGGACGACGCTGGGATCCCGGATGGTAAATTCCCGCCCGTCGCCGGTTCGGCCTTCGATTTCCGCCAGCCGCGCCGGATCGGCGAGCGCCTCGACGAGGCCCAGCCGCGCATCCTCGGCCAGTGCGGCTATAATCATAGCTGGCTCATCGACTCCGTCGCCGGGCGGCTTTCCCCGGCGGCACGGCTCATGGACCCCGGTTCAGGGCGCGCGCTGGAAGTGCTGACGACCGAGCCCTCGGTCCACGTCTATACCGCGAACCATTTCGCCGGCGAGGATGTCGGCGCGGGTGGAGCGCCGTTGGTGCGCCATGCCGCCGTCGCCCTGGAAACGCAGCATTTGCCGGACAGTCCGAACCGTCCGGAATTTCCCAGCACCCTCCTGCGGCCGGGAGAGACCTTCCACTCGACGACGATCTACCGCTTCGAAACCGCCTAGCCCGCCTCACCGCTCCCGACAGCGGCTGCCTGATCGATGCCGCGGCCGCGCGTTTCCGGGAGCAGGAACAGTCCGACCACGAGGGTCAAGGCGGCGATGACCACCGGGTACCACAAGCCCGAATAGATGTTCCCGGTGGCGGCGACGATCGCGAAGGCCGTCGTCGGCAGGAACCCGCCGAACCAGCCGTTGCCGATATGATAGGGCAGCGACATCGACGTGTAGCGGATCCGCGCGGGGAACAGCTCGACCAGCAGCGCCGCGATCGGACCGTAGACCATTGTCACGTAGAGGACGAGGATGAACAGGATCAGGACCACTATCGGCTTGTCGATCGCCGCCGCGTCGGCCCGCTCCGGATAGCCGGCCGCGGAGGCGGCGGCCTTCGCTTCGTTCTGGAACGCGGCGATCGCCGACGCACGCTGCTCGGGCGGAAGCGACCGCGGCTCGGGCGGCGTCAGCCTCAGGCCGCCGACCGTCACCACCGCCGGCTCGCCGGTCACCGAGGCCCGCGCCAGGTTGCGGTACGGAATTCCGGAGCGGGCGAGCCACGACTTGGCGATGTCGCAGCTGGTGGTGTCGAACTTGTTGCGGCCGATCGGATCGAACTGGAATGCGCAGCTGTCGGGATCGGCGATCACCGTCACCGGAGCGCTCGCCCCCGCCCGCGCCAGCGCCGGATTGGCGGCCTCGGTGAGCGCTCCGAACAGCGGGAAGTAGGTGAGGGCGGCGAGCAGGCAGCCGGCAAGGATGATCGGCTTGCGCCCGATCCGGTCGGATAGCCAGCCGAAGAGGATAAAGAAGGGCGTGCCGAGCGCGAGGGCGATTGCGATGAGGATGTTCGCCGTCGCGCCGTCCACCTTCATCATCTTCTCGAGGAAGAACAGCGCGTAGAACTGGCCCGTGTACCAGACGACGGCCTGGCCGGCGACGGCGCCGAACAGGGCGATCAGCACCACCTTGGCGTTGCCCCAGCGGGCGAAGGCCTCCGTCAGCGGCGCCTTGGAGGTCGTGCCCTCCGCCTTCATTCGCCGGAAGACGGGGCTCTCGGCGAGCTGCAGCCGGATCCACAGCGACACGGCCAGCAGGCCCAGCGAAACGAGAAACGGGATCCGCCAGCCCCACGCGGCGAACGCTTCCTCGCCGAGCGCGGAGCGGATGCCGATCACCACCAGCAAGGCGGCGAATAGGCCCAGCGTCGCCGTGGTTTGGATGAAGCTCGTATAGAGGCCGCGGCGATGGTCCGGCGCATGCTCGGCCACATAGGTGGCGCCGCCGCCATATTCCCCGCCGAGCGCCAGTCCCTGCACCAGCCGAAGCACGACCAGCAGCACCGGCGCGGCAACGCCGATGGAGGCGTAGCTCGGCAGCAGCCCGACGCAGAAGGTAGAAAGGCCCATCAGGCCCATCGTCACGAGGAAGGTGTTCTTGCGGCCGACGAGGTCGCCGATCCGGCCGAAGACGATGGCCCCGAACGGCCGCACGGCGAATCCGGCAGCGAAGGCGGCGAGCGCGAAGATGAATCCGGTCGTGGCGTTGACGCCGGAGAAGAACTGGGCCGAGATGATCGTCGCCAGCAGCCCATAGAGGTAGAAATCATACCATTCGAACACGGTGCCGAGCGAGGAGGCGGCGATGACCAGCGCCTCGCTCTGCCGCGGCGGCTCGGCCTGCTCCTCGGCGAGCACGCTCATCCGGCGGTGACCCCGTCGACATACGCGCGGGCCTTCGCTCCCGTTTCTTCAGCCGACTGGCCCGGGCGGTAGAGGCCGCCGCCGAGGCCAAAGCCGTTCGCGCCGGCTTCGAGCCACGGCTGCATCGTATCGGGCTTGACGCCGCCGACGACGAGCAGGGGAATGTTCGGCGGAAGGACCGCCTTTTGGGCTTTCACCACGGCCGGGGAAGCGGCTTCGGCGGGGAAGAGCTTGAGCCCATGCGCACCGGAGCGGATGGCGGTGAACGCTTCCGACGGCGTGAAATAGCCCGGGCTGGAGATCAGGCCCGCCTGCACCGTCGCCTCGATGACGGCGGGGCTGGTATCCGGCGAGACGACGATCCGGCCGCCGGCATCGCTCACCCGCGCGACGTCATTCGGATCGAGGACGGTGCCGGCGCCCACCAGTGCGCGCTCGCCGAGCGAATCGGCGAGGCGGCGGATGCTGTCGAGCGGCCGCGGGGAATTGAGCGGAACTTCAATGATGCGAATGCCCCCGGCGTAGATGGCAGCTCCGATCTCGGCCGCCTCTTCCGGCGTCACGCCGCGGATGATGGCGATGAGCGGGCATTCGGCGAGCCGCCGCTTGAGCTCTTCGGATGGGTTCATTGGACAAGCTCCGCAAGGTGACGGATGCCGGCGAGAAAGGCCGCTTCGCCCTCGGTTTCGCCGGAGCTTCGGCCGGCGATTTCGAGGGCCCGGCAGAACAGCCGGCACAGGTCTGGCCTCCCCATGGCGACGATCTCGCCCTCCCCGACGAAGCCCAGGCCGATGCGCACGTCGCTGCCAATCAGCAGCCCGCTGACGTAAGACGCAGCCTCTTCGCGCGGCGCCTTGCCCAGCAGCGTGCGGGCGCGCACGGAAAAAAGCTCGGCGGTGAGGTCGCTTTCCTCGAGGCCGTGGCGAACGCCGCGGTCGAAAGCGTCGCCAACGGCGACGCTGCCGGCGAGGAGGTCGGCCAGGATCGAGTGGGTCTTGAGCAGGTTGAACAGCTCCCCGGTGATCACCGTGCGAAACGCCGCTATCCGCCCTTCCTCCAGACGCACCCACTTGTTATGCGTTCCGGGGTGGCAGACGCCGCCGTCGGCGGGGATCCATCCCTCAGCATAAGCGCCAAGCAGCTGCACCTCCTCGCCGCGCATCACGTCGGCAGCGCCGCCCGACTCCCACGCGACCCCGGCCACGATGGCCGTCCAGCCGGGCTCGACCCAGCTGAGGTTCGCCGCCAGCTCGTCGAAGCCGGCGGGGCAGGGGACATACGGGACTTCGACCCAGCCCCGGTTGGAGCCGATCATCCCGGCAAGCAGCATCGGCAGCTCGCCGAGCCGCTCTCTTACCTGCGCCACCGCTCCTTCGAAGCCGCCGTCGCCCACGGCGAGGATGCCGCGCCCGTCCTCCATCTCGTCGAGAACGGAGCCGTCCGCCGCAAGCCGCCAGGCGCGGCGGTTGGTCGTGCCCCAATCCACGGCGATGAAACCTTCAGCCCAGAGCATCCCTCGCCTCTCGTGCCACAACGCGCGCGGGACGATAGGGTCCCGCGGCGGCAAAGCACAGGCCTCGCACGCGCGCCGCCGCCACCAATTTCGGGGCGCGCAGCGGATTGGCGCTTTCGCCGCAATCGCATTCGGCTAGAAGCGGCGCATGAAGATCGCACGCATCGAGACCTTCTACGTCCCGCCGCGCTGGCTGTTCGTGCGGGTGGAAACCGACGACGGCGCCGTCGGCTGGGGCGAGGCGAGCCTCGAAGGGTGGGCCGAAGCCGTCGCCGGCGCCTTCGAGGCGCTTCGCGACCGCTTCATCGGCCACGACGCCTTCGCCATCGAGGACGTCTGGCAGGTCGCCTATCGCGGCGGCTTCTACCGCGGCGGGCCGGTGATGATGTCCGCCATCGCCGGGCTCGACCAGGCGCTGTGGGACCTCAAGGGCAAGGCGCTCGGCGTGCCGGCGTGGCAGATGCTCGGCGGGCGCGTTCGCGACAAGGTCCGCGCTTATGCCTGGATCGGCGGCGATCGACCTGGCGACGTCGCCAGTGCCTGCGAAGTGCGCAAGGGACAGGGCTTTTCGGCGGTCAAGATGAACGCGACGGCCGAGCTCGGCTGGATCGGCGCTCCGAGAGCGTTCGAGGAGGTTGTAGCGCGGGTCGAGGCTGCTCAAGGGGCCGGCATGGACGTCGGCCTCGATTTCCACGGACGAGTGCACCGGCCGATGGCCAAGCAGCTCGCCAGGGCGCTCGAGCCTTTGGGCCTGCTGTTCATCGAGGAGCCGCTGCTGGCCGAAAATCGCGAGGGGCTGGCTCAGCTTGCCGGCCTCGTGGCCACTCCCATTGCGCTGGGCGAGCGGCTCTACAGCCGGTGGGACTTCAAGCCCTATTTCGAAGCTCGCGCGGTCGACATCATCCAGCCCGACCTCAGCCATGCTGGGGGCTTGAGCGAATGCCGCCGGATCGCGGCAATGGCCGAGGCCTATGACGTCGCCGTGGCGCCGCATTGCCCGCTCGGGCCGCTCGCGCTCGCCGCCTGCCTGCAGCTTGCCGCCTGCGCGCCCAACGTGGTGCTCCAGGAGATGTCGCTGGGCATTCATTATAATGTCGGCCACGACCTTCTGGAGTTCCTGACCGACAAGGAGGTGCTGACGCCGGTCGACGGCTTTCTCCGAATTCCCGAGACGGCCGGGCTGGGCATCGACATCGACGAAGCGGCCGTGCGCGAGGCGCACAAGAGCGCCCACCGTTGGCGCAACCCCTTGTGGCGGCACGAGGACGGCAGCGTCGCCGAGTGGTGATTTTCGGCAAAAGTGGTGCCCAGACAGCACAGGTGAACGGCGACATCCGATAAATCGGACAATTCGCTTGTCACGCCTCTCGCGGCTCAGATATACCCGCGGCGAAAGAGCGCCGGGGTCCATAGGCGCCGATCAACATGGGGAGGTTCGAGCATGCGCCTGAAATCAGTCGTGCTGTGTTCCACGTCATTCGCCGCTCTCGCGCTCGTCGCCTCGCCGGCCGCCGCGCAGCCGGTGGACCAGACCGAGCCCGGCGAGCAGCAGGCGCAGGAAACGCCTGCGGATTCCACCGACCTTACCGCCGAGACGGAGACTGCAAGCGACGAGTCGATCGTCGTCACCGGCCTCAGGCGAAGCCTCCAGTCGGCGCAGAACATCAAGCGCAACTCGGACCAAATCATTGACGGCATCGTCGCGGAGGACATCGGCAAGCTCCCCGACATTGCGGTATCGGAGACGGCGGCGCGGATCCCGGGCGTGCAGGTCACCCGGCGCGGCGGCGAGGCCGACACCGTGCTGGTGCGCGGCCTGCCGGATTTCTCCACCACGTATAACGGCCGCGAGATCTTCACTGCCGAGCGGCGTGAGGTCGCGCTTCAGGATTTCCCCTCGGCCAACATCGCCGCGCTCGAAGTGTTCAAGACGACGACCGCCGACCTGGTCGAGGCCGGCCTCGCGGGACAGGTCAATGTGCGTTCCCGCCGGCCTTTCGACTTCGACGGTTTCCAGTTTGCCGGCTCCGTTTGGGCCTTGCACACGCAACAGGCCGGCGAGTGGAACCCTAACGCCAACCTGCTGGTGACGAACCGCTGGGAGGTCGGCGGCGGCGAGTTCGGAATTCTGGCTAACGCCTCCTATACGGAGATGGACTATCTCGATTCCGAAATCTCGAACACTGACTTCATCGCCGGCGGCCCCGCCGGAAGCCGGTTTCCGGACATCCAGCGCCTCTTCTACCGTTCGGGCAATCGCGTTCGCCCGTCGGCCAATATCGCTCTTCAATACCGGCCGGCCCCGGGCATCGAGATTTACGCGGAAGGGCTGTATCAGGGTTTCCGCAACAAGGTTTCCGATCGCCTGTGGACTCAGCCTTTGTGGGGCGGCGCGAGCTACACGAACCTGGTGTTCCGCGACGGCACCGACCTTCTGTCGAGCGGAACGGTCACCAGCCCGTTCCGCGCCGACGGATTCCAGGGCGGCACGTACAATAAGACGGACACTTTCCAGGGCGCCATCGGCGGCCGCTATGAAACTGGCCCACTCAACCTGACGGCCGATATCGCCCGCACCCATTCCCGGTTCAGGGGCTCGACCGCGAGCGTCGACTACCGCGTCGTTCCCGGCTACACAGTCAATTGGGACAATGAGACGCCGGAATTCGAGCTGGTCAACTTCGACGCGACAAATCCGGCCAATTACATTTTCAACGGCTTCTACGAAGAGGCCCAGGTCTCCCGCGGCGACGACTGGCAGTTCCGCCTCGATGCCGACTACGAACTCGACAACAGCGTCTTCAACATGCTGGAAGCGGGCGTTCGCTACACAACGCGCGACGCGCATCGCGAATTCGGCAACCGCTTCGCCGGCTTCGATGAGCGCTATGCGGGCGGACCGATCCCGATCAGCAGCGTTCCGCTCGACTATCGGCTGTTCCACAGCGGCTTCCGTGGCACCGACGTGCAGAGCGGTTTCACGACCTGGCTGGCGCCGACCTACGGCAGCATCCGCGACAACCTCGAGGAGATGCGCCAGTTCGTGATCTCGCGCGGGCCGCCCGATCCCCGCAGCTTCGGAGTCTTCACGACCGATCCCCCCGCGCCGAACCCAGCCTCGGTTTATGACGCGACCGAGAACACCCTGGCCGGCTACGTCCAGGCGCGCCTCCAGTTCGGCGAAGTCGTGGATGGAGTGATCGGGTTGCGGGCGGTCCGGACCCAGACCCAGCTGAATGGCACGGCCCTGGTGGCCAATGTCCCTACGCCGATCGATTCCGACACCGAGTATACGGACTGGCTGCCGAATATCAGCGCGCGCGTGCATATCTCACCGCGCCTGCAGCTGCGGCTTTCCGCCACGCAGACCCGGACTCGCCCGACCTTCGAGCAGCTCAATCCGTCGGTCAACGTCGGTTCGCCAAGCGGTACGTGCACGCCCGGCGGGGATCCGTTTGCCTGCGCTAGAATTGGCAGCGGCGGCAACCCGAACTTGCGGCCGTTCACGTCGAACAATTACGATGCGAGCCTGGAATATTATTTCTCGCGCGTCGGCTTCATTTCCGGCGCGGTGTTCTGGCGCGACCTCGAGGGCTTCATCCAGAATCAGGAGATCCGCACCATCGATCCCGTGCTCGGACCGCTGATCATCAGCGGGCCCGTGAATACCAGCGAAGGCAGCATCACGGGCGCCGAGGTGCAGCTGTCTACCTTTTTCGACTTTGAATGGGTGCCGGAGCTGCTTCGCGGTTTCGGCGTCCAGGCCAACGCCACGTGGCTTGATCACGAGGTGGATGATCGCCGCATCTTCGGCGTGTCGAACTTCGCCTACAATCTGGTCGGCATGTATGAGCGGGGTCCGATCACCGCCCGGTTGTCCTGGAACGACTTCGGGGGCAGGCTCGAAACGATTCAGAACCGCGGCAACGACCTCTATATCGAACGGTCGGACCCGGCAGGGCGCCTCGATCTTTCACTCAGCTTCAACGTGAACGACAATTTCACGGTGTTCGGTGACTGGACCAACATTCTTGGCGACCCCTTCCGGCAGGATTTGAGCTCGGCTCGCGACGGCGCGCCCCGCTCCGAGTATGTCCGGTACCTGCGCTACGAGGAAACGACGGTGTCGGCAGGCATACGCTTCCGCTTCTAGCCGGCGCGGCATAGAAGTTAGGGGCCGGAGGGCATTGCCCTCCGGCCCTTTCTTTCTCACTGAAGCAGCATGAACCCGACGACCCCACGAGAGCCGGCGCATCCTAGGACGAGGGTCGTCATCCTCGGCGGGGGCTCCGCCGGCTGGATGGCCGCAGCGGCCCTGGTCCGTCTGCTGCCGCACGCCTGCACCATACGCCTCATCGAATCGGCGGAAATCGGCATCGTCGGGGTCGGCGAGGCGACGCTCCCGCACCTGCGCGCCTTCGTCGACACGCTCGGCATCGACGAAGCCGACTTCATGCGCACGACTCATGCGACCTTCAAGCTCGGCATCGACTTTCGCGACTTCGGCCGGATCGGGGACAGCTATATCCATCCGTTCGGAAGCTTCGGCACGGAGCTGAACGGAGTCGCCTTCCACCATTACTGGCTGCGAATGCACGCCGCCGGGCGGCAGGACGAACTTTCCGACTATTCGATCGCCAATGTCATGGGCGCCATGCGCCGCTTCGCTCCGCCGTCCGCAGACACGAATTCCATCCTGTCGACCTACAGCTATGCCTATCAGTTCGATGCGACGCTGTTCGCGCCGTACCTGCGCGACTATTCGCTCAAGCGGGGCGTCGAGCGGACGGAAGGGCGCGTCGTCGGCGTCGATCAGGACGCGGAGAGCGGCGACGTCACCGCGCTGCGGTTGGAGAGCGGCGACCGCATCGATGGCGACTTGTTCGTCGATTGCTCAGGCTTCTTCAGCCTGCTGCTGGGCCGCACCCTGGGGGAGGAATGGGAGGACTGGTCCGGCTGGCTGCCGTGCGACCGCGCCGTGGCGCTGCCCTGCACGCCCCCCGCAGGTCCGATTGAGCCTTATACCCGCGCCACTGCCATGAGCGCGGGCTGGCGCTGGCGAATCCCGCTGCAGCACCGGGTCGGCAACGGCTATGTCTATTCGAGCGCCCACATCTCCGACGAGGCCGCCGCGGACGCGATCGTCGCCGCCGTCGAAGGCGAGCCGATGGCGGAGCCGCGAATGCTCAGGTTCAGGGCCGGCCGTCGGCGGCGCAGCTGGGTCAAGAACGTCGTTGCGCTCGGGCTGGCGTCGGGCTTCCTGGAGCCGCTGGAATCGACCAGCATCTACCTCACACAAGGCGCGATCACGCAGCTCATCGAGCTGTTTCCAATCGGCCGGATCCGCGATTGCGACCGCAACGAATTCAACCGGATGGTCGATCTGGAATATGATCGAATCCGTGACTTCCTGATCCTGCACTACCACGCCACGACGCGCGACGATTCCGATTTCTGGAACCACGTGCGCACCATGGAGGTGCCCGACAGCCTCGCAGAGAAGATCGAGCTGTGGCGCCACGCTGGGCGCGTGCAGAAGTACAGTCAGGGACTGTTCCTCGAGCCGAGCTGGATCGCCGTCTATATCGGCCAGAACATCCTGCCGAAAACCTGGGACCAGCGCGCCGACGCGTTCGAGGTGCAAGGTCTGGCGCGGGCCATGGACAAGTTGCGCGGACAGATCGAGCAGGCGGCGCGCGCGATGCCGGAACATGACGAGTTCATCCGCCGCCGCAATGCCGCCATTGCGACCGAACTCCGATGAACCCTGATCGGTCGATCCGAACGGTGGCCGTGGTCGGCGGCGGGATCGTCGGGCTGTCGGCGGCGCTTGCGTTCGTGCGCGCCCTGCCCAGGGTGCGGGTAGAGATCGTGGTGACTCCGGCCGATCCTGCCGCGCTGGCCGATCGCCTGCCCAGCACCTTACCCCCTGTCGGGCGGTTTCACGCGGCGATCGGCCTCAACGAACTCGATCTGGTGCGCGACGGCGTCGCCACCCACCGCCTCGCAACGCGCTTCGAGAATTGGTCGGCCTCGGGCCGGCCATGGTACCATGCCTTCGGCGACTATGGTCTCTCCGCCGCCGGCGTGGCGTTCCATCAATTGTGGGTGCGCGCCCGCGGCGACGGCGGGGTCCGGCCGTTCCACGAATTTTGCGCGGCGGCCATGCTTGCCCAGGACGGCAAGTTCGTCCACCCGAGCCATGAGCCGGATTCGCCGCTTTCGACCTTTCTCTACGCGCTCCGGCTCGACCCCGAACGCTACCGCCGGCGCCTGACGGCCGAGGCTGAGCGACTGCGCGTCACGTTTAGCGACGGCGCCATAGCGGAGCCGGAGCGGCGCCAGGACGGCGGCGTGGCCGCTCTGCGGCTCGCCGACGGGCGCCGCATCGAAGCCGACCTTTACATCGATTGCTCGGGCCCTTCTGCGGCGTTGGCTTCACACCTCGGCGAGGAATTCGAAGACTGGAGCGAGTGCCTCCCGTGCGACCGGCTTCTGCTGGCCGTCGAACCTGGCGATGGCCTGCCAAGCCCTTGCGACCTCGCCATCGCCGCGCCGTCCGGCTGGCGGTGGGAAGCGCCGCTGCCGGATCGGCGGCTGGCGGGGTTCGCCTACGCGGGTTCGATCACCGACGAAGCCGCCGCGCGGCGCGAATTCGGCGGCGAGGCCGCAGAAGCGGTCGAAATCCGACCCGGCCGACGGCCACAGCCATGGGTGGCGAACGTGCTCGCCCTCGGCGATGCCGCCATTGCCGTCGATCCGCTGGAAGGTACCAACCTGCACCTCGCTCAAAGCGCGATCCTTCGCGCGCTGGAGCTGTTGCCCGGGCGCGACTGCCACGCGCTGGAGCTTCGCGAATATAATCGCCGCACGGAGCAGGAGACCCGGCGCGTGCGCGACTTCCTGGCGCTCCATTATCTGCGGGCCGGCCGTACCAAGGGCAGGTTCTGGCGTCCGATGCGCGAGCGCAAAGTGCCGGACGGCCTCGCCCACACGCTGGAGCAGTTCGAAGCACGCGGCCGCCTCCCCTTTTACGAGGAGGAGACGTTCGACAAGCATAGCTGGCTGGCCGTGCTGCTCGGCATGGGCGTAATTCCGCGCGGCGTCGAACCCGCGGCCGGTGCGGTGGACCCGGCGCAGGCGGCGGCGGCGATGGAGCGGCTCGCCGGCAGGATCGCGGCAGCGACTCAGCGGTTACCGGGCTACCGGGATTATCTGGCGAATATGGCGCGCGCGCCGAGCCGCTGAGCGTCCGGGCGCTATTCGAACGGCTCGACCAGCTCCCGCCGTCCCACCAGGAAAGCGTCCGCCGCGACTCGCAAAGGCTCCCGGTCCACTTCGCTGTCGCCGGCTTGCACGAGCTGCGCGAAGCGATCGTAGATCGACGGATATTCGCCCGGCCCGCCAGCTTGCTGGGGCTCGCCGTCGACGAAAAGTTTGGACCCGCCGTCTCTCAGCTCGATCAAGCGGCCATCGCCGGTCTCCACCCGGATGATCCAGCGCTCGCCTTGAGTATAGCGCCAGTCCATCGAGGCGCTGAACGCCCCCGGCTCGCCGGCGAAGGCGATGTCGGCCGCGATCGGCGTCTGGCGGTTGGACGGGAACATCAAAGTCGCCTCGCGCACGAAAAGCGGCAAGGGCAGGATCCGGGTCGCGATCGACAGCGCGTTGATGCCGGGGTCGAACACGCCGAAGCCGCCGGGCCCCCAGATCCATTCCTGCCCGGGATGCCATTTGCGTACGTCCTCGAACCATTCGATGCGAAGGGTGCGCACCTCGGCGCCGCTCAGTGCCGCGCGCGCGGCCGCGACCGCCGGGTTGTGCTGCGAGTGCCACCCCGTGAAAAGCGTCCGGTTCGCGGTGCGGGCGAGCCGTTCCATGTCCTCGATCTCGCCCAGCGTTGCGGCCGGCGGCTTTTCCAGAAGCACGTGAAGGCCGGCAGCGAGCGCCTCGCGCGCGATCGCGTGGCGCACGAGCGGCGGCGTGCATATCGCCACCGCGTCCACCTGTTCCGGCATCGCCTCGAGGAGGTCCTTAAGGCTTCTGAAGCCACGCGGATCGCCGTCCGTCGCGACCCGCGGGCCGACGACTGCCGCCAGCTCGAAGCGCGGATCGGCGTCGATGGATGGAATGTGCTGGTCCCTGGCGATCTTGCCGTAGCCGATGATGGCCATCCGGAGCGTCACTGGCCGTTCGCCTGGTTCGTGTCGGCAAGTCCGTTGGCGCCGTCGCCGGCGCCGTTATCGGTCATGTCGGCGCCCGGCGCGCCGGTGGCGCCGTAGGTATCGCCGGCGCCGTTCTCGGCCGGTTTCGCGCTCGGCGACTCAGACGTGTCATTGCAGCCGCCCAGGACCAGGCCGACAGCGAGGATGCCAATGGTCCAGATCCTTGCCGCAGTCATGGCTCGTCTCCTAATCGCTTCAGACCCGCATAACCCGCACCGGCCGCCGAAGGTGCCGCTTAGTTGGCGGGCGGCTGTCCCGGCGGCGCCGCCGGCGGCGCCGGTGCCGGAGCCGGCGGCCTTGGCCGAAGCGCTGCCAGCCGTTCCGCGGCCGGCACCAGCGGCGGCAGGCCGCTCACCGGCCGGTCGAGGTAGAAATAGGCAACCGCCGCCACGTCGTCGCTCCGGTAGAAATTGGTCCAGCCGTCCGGCAGCGACGGGTCGGTCAGCGGCACCGGCGCGTCGCCGCCCAGCAGCTGGCGAAAGCCGTTGCGAGAGCCGGGGTCGACCGTCACGGGGATGAGCGGGGCGCCCTGGCGCTGAAGCCGCATCACCTCGGGCCGCGGCCAGCCGCCGATCTGCTGCATCGTCACCTCGATGTCGCGGTGGAAGAAGATCGGGTCCGGCACGTGGAAGCGGTAGAAGGTCCATCGCCCGTTCGGCTCGTCGGCGACCGGCGCCCCCTGGAAGCGGTTGATGAAGGCGCCCTGGCCCCAGGCGGTGCCGATATAATCTTCGGCGCCGGTGCCGACGAGGGTGGCGTGGTCGCGGTCGCCGTCGAGGTAGATTCGCGCTTCGCCCTCGCCCCACCAGCTGCGCTCGTAGACCGGGTTCGTGAACACGGTTATCGAAGAGCCGAGGAAGCGGCCGTGGCCGGTTCCTCGGCTCCTCCATGACCGTGTTCACAAATCCGGTCTACGAACGCAGCTGGTGGGGCGAGGGCGAAGCGCGGATATTCGTCGACGGCGACCGCGACCACGCCACGCTCGTCGGGACGGGCGCTGAAGATTATATCGGCACCGCGTGGGGTCAGGGCGCTTTCATCAACCGCTTCCAGGGGGCGCCGGTCGCCGACGAGCCGAACGGGCGGTGG
>DASZEO010000246.1:0-4866 GCA_035940755.1 Allosphingosinicella sp.
CGCAGGAGCTTGACCTGGGTGTCGAGCGGAAGCTCGCCGACCTCGTCGAGGAACAGGGTCGAGCCTTCGGCATCCTCGAAGCGGCCGATATGGCGGTCGAACGCGCCGGTGAAGGCGCCCTTCTCGTGCCCGAACAGCACCGATTCGACGAGGTTGGCGGGGATTGCGCCGCAATTGACGGTGTGGAGCTGCTTCTTGCCGCGCGGGGAAGCGGCGTGGATCGCCTGGGCTAGTATCTCCTTGCCGGAGCCGCTTTCGCCCTCGATCAGCACCGAGACGCGCGCTCGGGCTGCCTTGGCGGCGACGGCGAGCGCCGCCCGGAACTCGGGCGCCGAGCCGACGATCTCCTCAAAGCCCAGGGTCTTGGCGATCTTCTCGGAGAGCGGGCGAAGCTCGCCGGCGCGGCGGCGCCGGTCGGTCGCGGCGTCGAGGGCGGAGAGCAGCCGGTCGGGCGCGATCGGCTTCACCAGGAAATCGCTGGCTCCGGCCCGCATCGCGTCGACCGCGCACGAGACGCTGCTTCGGGCGGTGAGGACCAGAAGGGGAAGCTCGGGCTTGCTCGCGCGGATCTGGCGGATCAGCTCGGCGCCCTCCTCGCCCGGCAGCCAATGGTCGAGCAGAATGGCGTCGAACTTCGGCTCCTGCGGATCGGCGAGCATCTTCTGCGCCGCGTCGAGATCGTTGGCGCCGCGCACCCACCAGCCGGCGCGGGCGCCGATGGCGGTGATCAGCCGGCGCTGAGCGGGCTCGTCATCGATCAGCAGCAAGCAACGGGTCGGGTCCGGCCGCATCTGTGTCCCTCGTCCTGAAGAGGGACGGCCATAATCCCGTTCCGGTAAAGGCCGCCTTAAGAGCGCCCGCGCGGCGCCTGCCGCTCGCTGAAGACGCGCTCGAAGATGGTCTCGACGTGCTTGTAGTGGTAATCGAGGTCGAACTGCGCTTCGAGCTGCTCGGGCGGGAGCAGGGCGGCGACTTCCCCGTCGGCCTTGAGCAGGTCGAGCAGCGACAGCGCGCCATCGGCCTCCCACACCTTCATGGCATTGCGCTGGACGAGGCGGTACGCCTCCTCGCGGCTCGCGCCGGCCTGGGTGAGGGCGAGCAGCACGCGCTGCGAATGGACGAGGCCGCCCATCCGCTCGAGGTTGCGGCGCATCCGTTGGGGATAGACGACCAGCTTGTCGACGACGCCGGTAAGGCGGGCGAGAGCGAAGTCGAGCGTCACGCAGGCGTCGGGGCCGATATAGCGCTCGACCGAGCTGTGGCTGATATCCCGCTCATGCCACAGCGCCACATTCTCCAGCGCCGGCGCGACATAGGCCCGCACCATCCGCGCAAGGCCGGTGAGGTTCTCGGTGAGCACCGGATTGCGCTTGTGCGGCATCGCCGAGCTGCCCTTTTGCCCCGCCGAGAAAAATTCCTCCGCCTCGAGCACTTCGGTGCGCTGCAGGTGGCGGATCTCCGTCGCGAGCCGCTCGATCGAGGCGGCGATCACGCCCAAGGTCGCGATGAAATGCGCGTGCCGGTCGCGCGGGATGACCTGGGTGGAGACCGGCTCGATGGCGAGGCCGAGCTTCGCGGCAACATGAGCCTCGACCCGCGGATCGACATTGGCGAAGGTGCCCACCGCCCCGGAAATCGCGCAGGTGGCCACGTCGTCGCGCGCCGCGACGAGCCGCTCGCGCTGGCGCCGGAACTCGGCGAAGGCGAACGCGAGCTTCAGCCCGAACGTCACCGGCTCGGCGTGGATGCCGTGGCTTCGGCCGATCGTGGGCGTGTACTGGTGCTCGCGGGCGCGGCGCTGGAGCGCGCCGAGCAGCGCGTCGATCTGCTCGATCAGAAGGTCGGCCGACTGCCTGAGCTGCACCGCTAGGCAGGTGTCGAGCACGTCGGAGCTCGTCATCCCCTGGTGCAGGAAGCGCGCTTCCGGTCCGACCTGCTCGGCCACCCAGGTGAGGAAGGCGATGACGTCGTGTTTGACCACCTGCTCGATGGCGTCGATCGCCTCGACGTCGATCGCCGGGTTCCCGGCCCCCCACTCCCGCACTTTGGCGGCCGCTTCGGCAGGCACGGTGCCGAGCTCGGCCATCGCGTCGAGCGCGTGCGCCTCGATCTCGAACCAGATGCGGTAGCGGTTCTCCGGCGTCCAGATGCCGGTCATTTGCGGCCGCGAGTAGCGGGGGATCATCGGCTTGCCTAACCTGGGTTGGGAGCCGCGCGCCCTAGCAAAGTCGGTCCGCTCCATCAACGCGACGAAGAGCAGGAACGGCCCTCTCGCCGCGCCCGTTGATGCCGCGACCCTCGGAGTCGCTAGCGGCGCCAGGGCGCGTGTCATTTGCTGACCAAGCCGAGGAGAAGATTCGATGCTCAAGACCTTGTTGCTCGCCGGCGCGACTTTGCTCGCCATCCCCGCCCTCGCGCAGACCTCCGGCTCCTCCCAGAGCCCGACGACCCAGAGCGGCGTACCCACCACCACCAACGACCACGATCCCACTGAAACGCCCGCCGACGCCGGCAATCCGGCCGGGACTTCCACCTTCGGCAGCCAGGTGAATGGCGGCGTCACCAGCTCCTCGCCCGGCGCCGGCAATCTCGAAGGCCAAGCGGACCAGAACGGCCAGTCGGACCAGTCAGGCCAGATGGGCCAGACGAGCGAGGCCGGGCAAATCAATAACGGCCAGCAGGGCATGACCGCCACGGGCAGCTATCAGGGCACCGGCGGTCCCGCCGCCGGCGCACGCGATTACCCGCCCTGCTCGCGCACCGTCACCGACCGCTGCATCCAGCGCGAGCGGCGGCGCTAGGGAAACCGAGGGCCCCGCGCGCACCAGGCAGCCTCAGATCAGCCCCATCGATCTGAGGCTGCTGTGGCCGTTGGCGCCGATGATGACGTGGTCGTGGAGCGTGACCTTGAGGTGGCGGCCGGCCTCGGCGAGGTCGCGCGTCAGGCGAATGTCCTGCTGGCTCGGTGACGGATCGCCGCTCGGGTGATTGTGGACGACGATGATCGCCGTCGCCTGAAGGTCGAGCGCGCGGCGCATGATCTCGCGGATGTAGACGGCCGATTCGTCGACCGAGCCTTCCCACATCTTCTCGTCGCGGATGAGCACGTTCCGGGCGTTGAGAAACAGGACTCGCACCCGCTCGACCGGCTCGAACGCCATGTCGGCGCGCAGATAGTCGAGCAGCGCCTGCCATGAGCCCAGCACCTTCTGGCCCTCGACCTGCGACTTGAGGATCCGAAGCGCCGCCGCGTGAGCGACCTTGAGCGCCGCCGCCGCGCCTTCGCTGATGTCGCCGACCCGCGCGATGGTGGCGGCGTCTGCGCACATCAGGCTGCCGAAGCTGCCGAACTCCCGGATCAGCTTCTTGGCCAGAGGCTTGGTGTCGCGGCGGGGGATGGCGAGGCCGAGCAGATATTCGACCAGCTCGTGGTCGAGCAGAGCCTCGGGCCCACCCTCGAACAGCCGCTGGCGCAGGCGCCTGCGATGGCCGGTGCCGTCGCTGGCCGCAGCAGGATCGGGTGAGGCGGCGCCCTCCGTGAGCGTCCCCAAGTCGAACGGCAGCGGCCCGAGCGCCTCGGATACGGCGCTTTTGCGAAGCTTCGCCTGCTCGCGCGCGGCCTTCCCCGGGCCCTGCTGCCGAAGTGTCGGACCGCGTGCTTCCATCGCCTCACCTGCCGAAGAACAAATACCGAACGGCAGAAATGGTTGCAAGCCTCCTGTGCGGCATAATCGTGGATTAAGGCCGGCCGTGCCTTTAGGCGGGCCTGCAAGGTTCGTAACGGGAAGAGCGTGGAGGAAGACGAGATCGACCCCGTGAGGCGGCGGCCGTGGCTGCGCGGCTGGCGGCTGGTGCTCGCCCTCCTCCTGACGGCGCTGCTGGGCGCGTTTGTCGTGCTCTGGTCGATCCGCGTTCGTCTGGCGAGCGACTACATCGACCGCGAGCTGGCGCGCCGCGGCGTGCAGGCCACTTACGAGGTGAAGCGGATCGGCTTCGGCCGCCAGATCTTCGAGAATCTCGTCATCGGCGATCCGCGCCGCCCCGACGCCACCGTTCGCCATGTCGAGGTCGAGATATTGCTCGGCTGGCGCGGCCCCCGGGTGGGGCTGATCACCGCGCGCGGCGTGCGGATGCGCGGGCGGGTCCAGGGCGGGCGGATGAGCCTCGGCCAGATCGACCGGCTGCTGCCGCCGCCGACCGGGCTTCCGTTTCGGCTGCCCGACCAGCGGGTCGACGTCGCCGATGCGGCGATCGTTCTCGACACGCCCGCCGGGCGGCTGGCGCTGGGCCTAGCGGGGCGCGGCAACCTCTCGGACGGCTTTCGCGGCCGCCTCGCGGGCGTGGCGCGCGAGCTCAGGCTCGGCGACTGCACCCTCGAGCAGCCGCGGGCGGATGTCGCGGTCCGGGTCGACGCCTTGCGGCCGAGCCTCGCCGGTCCGGCCACTCTGGCGAGCGTGCGGTGCGGCAACGATCTGGCAGTGGCAGCGCCCACCTTCGCCCTTCAGGCGACGCTGGCGCCGGCGCTGGATGAATGGCGCGGAGCCACGACGCTTCAGGCGGCGGCGCTTCGGGCGGGACCGCACCGCACTCAGGACGTGGCGGGGCGGCTCACCTTCGCCGGCGACGCGAGCCGTACGGCGGGGGGAGTGGACGTCCATTCCGGCGCTGCCGCCGTGGACGCGTTCAGCGCGCGACGAACCGCGTTCGGGGGAAGCTATGCGCTGTCGCTGCGCCGCGGGGACCTGGCTCTCAACGGCGACGTGCGCGCCGAAGGGCTGACGGTCCGCGACTCGCAAGTGCGCGGCATCACCGGCGCGTTGCGAGGCACGGAGGGAACGCCGCTCGGGCCGATCGCCATGGCACTGG
>DASZEO010000247.1:0-3735 GCA_035940755.1 Allosphingosinicella sp.
GACCGGCAGCGGCGGAGTAGCCGTGGACTTCATCGAGGCCCACAAATGGTTCAATCTCGCCGCCCTCAACGGCAGCGCGGTGGCGCAGGAATGCCGCGCCGACATCGCCGAGGACATGTCCGCGCGCGAGATCGCCGAAGCCCAGCGCCAGGCGCGCGCCTGGCTCGCCGACATCGCTCCCGCCCGCCGCGCCGCCTGAGATTTACCGCCCTGCGGCGGGCTGCGGTCGGGTCGGGGCGCCGTTGCGGTAGCGCTCGAACCAGGCGAGAATCGCGGCCGCCTTGGCCCCGCTCTGCGACGGCCGCGAGGCTATACCGCCATGGCTCGCGCCCGGCACCTTCACCAGGGCCGTCGGCACGCCCCTCAGCTGAAGCGCGGTATAATATTGCTCCGCCTCGCTGACCGGGGTGCGGAAATCCTCGCTCCCCACGACGACCAGAGTCGGCGTCTGGACATTGCCGACCAGGGACAGCGGCGATCGCCGCCAATAGGATTGCTGGTCCTCCCAGGGATAGGCTCCGAACCAGTAGCGCGAGAAATAGGTCGAGGCGTCGGCGGTGAGAGCGAAGCTGGTCCAGTCGATCACCGGCTTCTGGGTCGCGGCCGCACGGAAGCGATTGGTGCTGCCGACGATCCAGGCGGTCAGCACGCCGCCGCCGGAGCCGCCGGTGACGAAAAGGTGATCGCCGTCGGCATAGCCCTGGGCGATGGCCGCATCGATCGCGCTCATCAGGTCGTCATAGTCGTTGCCCGGATAGGCGTGGTGGATCAGGTTCGCGAACTCCTCGCCATAGGAGGTGGAGCCGCGCGGATTGACCGACAGCACCGCATAGCCGGCCGCGGCGTAAAGCTGATCGTCTGTCGAGAAATGCGGACCGTAAGCCGCGAAGGGCCCGCCGTGGATCTCCAGGATCATCGGGTGGCGCTGCCCGTCGGAATGGTTCGGCGGAAGCGTCAGCCAGGCGTCGATGGGCCGATTGTCGACCGATGAGGTCAGGGCGAGGTGCCGGACCTCGCCGAGCCGCTTAGTGTCCAGCAGCTCGGAGTTGAGCCGGGTCAGCTGCCGCGGCGCGCCCCCGCGGGCGATCATGACGTCAGCCGGGCGTGTCGCGGTGCCGCCGGTGAAGGCGAGGGTGCCGTCCCTCGCCACGCTGAAGCTGCCGCCGGTATAGGGCCGGTCGAGCTCGGACCCGGCGAGCCCTTGCGCCACCGTCCGGATCGAGCCGTCGAGGCCGACGCGGGCGACGCGAGTCTCGCCGCGGTCGTCGTAGGAGACATAGATCGACCGGCCGTCGCCTGACCATACCGGCGAATCGACGCTCCGGTCGAGGGACTGGGTCAGCGCGCGCCGATTGCCGCCATTGACGTCCATCACGTACAGCACCGCATTCTCGTAGCTTCGGCGACGGTCGTCGAAGCCGGTATAGGCGATCAGCCGCCCGTCCGGCGACACGGCCGGCTGCGCGTCCGGCCCTTCCCGGTCGGTGAGGGCGCGGATCCGGTTGTCGGCGATGTCCAAAGCGTAGATTTCGGTGTTGACCGGCTCGCGCTCCCAATTCTCCGACCGGTTGCCGCTGAAGACGATGCTTCTTCCGTCGCGGGTCCAGGAGAGCGGCCCCGAATGATTGTAGGGCCCGTAGCTCAGCTGCCGCGGCGCCCCGCCTTCGGCGGCGACGAGGAAGATCTGGTCGTAGCCCGGGCGCAGATAGCCCTGGCCGTCGAAGCGGTAAGTGACGGCGGTGATGATCTGGAGCGGGTCCGCCCATTGCGCCCCCTCGGGCCGCGGCTGCGGCGTGCCGAGCTTCATCCCCTCGTCGGGCACGAACATCGAATAAGCGATTTGGCGTCCGTCGGGCGACCAGGCGATGCTTCCCGGCGCGTCGGGAAGGCCGGTGATCCGCACCGATTCGCCGCTCGACATCCAGCGCACGAACAGCTGCGGCGCGTTGCCCTCCGCGGTAGAAATGTAGGCAAGGCGGTCCCCGTTCGGCGACCAGCGCGGCTGGCTGTGCGCGCCCGGGCCGGCGACGAGCGGCATCTGCTGGCCGGTGGGCGTGTCGATCAGCCAGATGGCCGGGCGGAAGCGGTCGGTCATGATGTCGCCGGAGCGGCGGACATAGGCGATCGAGCGCCCGTCGGGGCTGATCTCCGGGTCGGCCGCGGCTTCAAGGCTGAACAAATCGCGCGCCGTGAAACTTCGCTCCGGCCCCTGCGGCACCGCCGCCTGGGCGGGCGCGGCAACCAGCACGAGCAGCGCCCACGCGCCGAGCCGCTTCAGCATCTCAATCATCTCCCCTGCTTCTGCCGGGCCGGATCATAGGCGCTGCGCCGTCTCCGGCAAACGGAAGTCAGCCGCGTCGGAACGGCATGAATTCGGCGAGGTCGGCGATCTCCCGCCCCACCGCGCGCCGCTCAGCCGCAAGGAAGCGGGCGACGGCGTCGCGGAAGGACGGGTCGGCGATGTAATGAGCCGACCAGGTCGGCACCGGCCGATAGCCGCGGGCGAGCTTGTGGGCGCCTTGGGCGCCGGCTTCGACGCGCTTCAGGCCGCGCGCGATGGCCGCGTCGATGGCCTGATAGTAGCACAATTCGAAGTGGAGGTGCGGCACGTCCTCCACGCACCCCCAGTAGCGGCCGTAAAGCGCTTCCGCGCCGATCAGGTTGAGCGCTCCGGCGATCGGCCGGCCGCCGCGCAGGGCAAGGACCAGGAGCACCCTGTCGCCGAGACGCTCGCCGAGCATCGAGAAAAAGGACCGCGTCAGATAAGGCCGGCCCCATTTGCGGGCGCCGGTATCCTGGTAGAAGGCCCAGAACGCATCCCAATGTGCTTCCGTCAGGTCCGGGCCGGTGACGTGCTCCACCGTCAGCCCCTCCAGCGCCAGTGTCCGTTCCCGGCGGATCATCTTGCGCTTGCGCGACGAAAGAGCCGCGAGAAAGTCCTCGAAGCTGCCATATCCGTCGTTGAGCCAGTGGAACTGGCTGTCGGTGCGGATCAGCCAGCCCGCCCCCTCGAACAGCGCCACCTCCTCCTGCGCGATGAAAGTCGCATGCGCGGAGGAGAGGCCGTGCGCCGCCACGACCCGCTCGGCCGCGGCGATGAGCGCGGGGCGAAGCGCCGGCTCGAGCGCCAGCAGCCGCCTGCCCGGCGCGGGCGTGAACGGCACGGCGATCTGGAGCTTGGGGTAATAGGAACCGCCGGCGCGCTCCCACGCGTCGGCCCAACTGTGGTCGAAGACATATTCGCCCAGGCTGTGGCTCTTCACATAAGCTGGCATCACGGCATCGGGCGCGCCGCCGGGGCCGTCGATCGCGATCGGCAGCGGCTGCCAGCCGGTCCGGGCGCTGGCGCTTCCGGATTGCTCCAGCGCGGCGAGGAAGGCGTGGCTTACGAACGGGTCGGCATCGCCGGCGCAGCGGTCCCATTCCGCCGCCGCGAATGATTCCACGCCCTGCGCCAGCCGCGCGACGATCGGCTCGCCGCTCACCGCGCCGGCTCTTCGTAGATGATCTGGTCGGCATGCTCGCCCGCGCGCGCCCAGTCGGCGACGCTTCGGCACGTCCAGGTGAGCACAGGCAGCCCCTTCGCGCGTTGCGCCGCCGCGAAGCCGGAGGGCAGGTCGCGAATGTCGTAGGCGAGGAAATCCGGCCGCGCCCGCCACAAAGCGAGGTGGCGCTCGAGGCTGCCGCGCGCGCCGCGGCGGTCGCTCTCCGTCACCACCAGCCCGCGCAGGACCT
>DASZEO010000248.1:0-5886 GCA_035940755.1 Allosphingosinicella sp.
TGGCGGCGGCTCCACCGAGCTGGTGCTGATCGACACCGACGGCGGGGAGCCGAGGATCAAATGCTGGTGGAGCGCGCCCTGGGGCGTCTATTCCCTGACCGAAAGCGAGGGCCGGGACTTCGCCACGCCCGAGGAGCGCCTGGCCGCCTACGGCCGGATGCGCGAGCGCGTCCGACACGCCTTCCGCCGCTTCACCGAGCTGCTGCCGGAAAACAAGGACGACATCCGGTTGATGGGCACGAGCGGCACGGTGACGACGCTTGCGAGCGTCCACCTCGCGCTGCCGAGCTACGACCGGCGCGCCGTCGACGGGCTGCAGATGCCGGCGGCGGCGATGCGCGACATCAGCGCGCGGCTGTCGCGGATGAGCCACGAGGAGCGCTCCCACTTCCCCTGCATCGGCCACGAGCGCGCCGACCTGGTCGTCGCCGGCTGTGCGATCCTGGAGGCGATCATGGACATCTGGCCGGCGCAGACGCTCGGGGTCGCGGACCGCGGCATCCGCGAAGGCATCTTGCGCTCGCTGATGGCCCGCGACGGCCACGCCATTTGACGCGCACCGGAGGCACGAAGCAGCGCGTCCGAACGGCCAAGGGGCGCCGGCTCAGCTCCACCCGCTGGCTCGAACGGCAGCTCAACGATCCTTACGTCAAGCGCGCGAAGGCGGAGGGCTATCGCTCGCGCGCGGCCTATAAGCTGCTCGAGCTCGACGAACGGTTCGGCTTCCTCAACGGCGTGAAGCGGGCGGTCGACCTCGGCGTGGCGCCCGGCGGCTGGACCCAGGTCCTGCGCCACAAGGCGCCGCAGGCGGCCGTCGTGGGTATCGACCTGCTGCCCACCGACCCGATCGAAGGCGCCATCATCATCGAGATGGACTTCATGGAGGAGGCGGCGCCGGAGCGGCTCAGGGAAGCGCTGGACGGCCCGGCCGACCTGGTGCTGTCCGACATGGCTGCGAATACCGTCGGCCACCCGCAGACCGATCATTTGCGCACCATGGGCCTGGTCGAGGCGGCGCTGGATTTCGCCGTGGAGGTGCTGCGGCCCGGCGGGGCCTTCGTGGCGAAGGTGCTGGCGGGGGGCGCCGATGCGGCGCTGGTCGCCGAACTCAAGCGCCGCTTTGCCACGGTCAAACATGCCAAGCCCCCAGCAAGCCGAAAGGGCTCCTCGGAATGGTATGTCGTCGCTCAGGGGTTCAAGGGTTAGCGGCCCGCGCGAACCGCCGCGATCGCGTCCCTCAAGGCTTCGTACCCGACCGCGCCCTGGAGGACCTGATCGCCGACCACGAACGTAGGCGTGCCGCTGGCGCCGAGCGCGCGGGCCATATTGAAGTTGCGTTGAAGCTCGGCGCGGAATTCCGGAGTGACTTGCGGCTCAAGCACTCCGGCTGCCGCTCGAGCCTCGGCGATGGAGGCCTCGGTCGGGTGAGCCGTGGCGAACAGCCGGTCGTGGAAGGGCCGGAAGCGGCCGGCCTTAGCGGCCGCCAGGCTGGCGATCGCCGCCTGCTCGCTGTTCGGTCCAAGCACCGGGAATTCACGCCAGACGACCTTCAGCCGCCGGTCCTCGCGCAGCAGCCGCTCGATGTCCGGAATGGAGGCCCGGCAGAAGCCGCAGGCATAATCGTAGAACTCGACCAGCACGACGTCGCCGTCGGGCGCGCCGGCCCAGGCGCCGTGGAACGGCGTCTCGAGGGCCGAACGGTGCTGCCCCACCGCCTGCGCTGCCTCGCGGTCGCGAAGCCGGTCCATCGCCTCGGGGAGCACCTCCGGATGATCGAGCAGGTAGGAGCGGACGAAATAGCCGTTGGCGAGAAGCATGACGCCGGCACCCAATGCGATGCCGACAAATGCGGCGAGCAGCGTCAGCTTCCAGCCGCCCGCCGGGCGCGGCACCTCAGCCATCAATGGGTCCGCTGGCGCTGGGCGGCGCTTCGCGACACCATCACGATGTCCTGCGCCCGCAGCCAGTCCGGAGTGCCGACGGGTATACCCATCATCGCCTGCTCGGCATTGGCGAGCGCCAGCTGCGGCTGGCCGGTCAGGTTGTAGCGCTCCGCCGTCGCCAAAGCGGCGCGGGCATGATCGCCTTCGCGGTCATAGACGATCCCAAGCTGGTACCAGGCGAAGGGATTGTCGTTGTCCCGCTGGACCGCGAGCCGGAGGACACGCTTGGCCTCTTCGAAATTCGCCGGCTCCTCGCTCGCAATCAGCGCGTGGCCAAGCAGCGAGGCGATAAGCGGCTGGTCCGGCGCATGGGCGACGGCCGTGCGAAGTGACTCCAGCGCCTCGCGCGGACGGCCGGATTCGAGCAGGATCTGGCCCTTGAGCTCGAGAAAATAGGGGTCGTCGGGGTGGTCGGCGAGCAGCGCGTCGGTCTCCCTCAGCGCCTCGTCCGGGTGCGCCGTCCGGTGCCAGGCATAAGCCCGCGCGTAGCGGGCGGGCACGGAATGGTTGCTTTCGGGGTAGCGAGTGAGGACCTGCCGAGGCTCGTCGACGAAGCCGATCAGCTTCGCGCGCACGCGCTGGAAACGCTCCTCGAGCCGCGGATCGGTCTGATGGTTCCAGGCCGGGTCGTTCTCGTACAGGTTCTGCAAGGCGGAGATGCGCTCGGCATGCAGCGGGTGCGTACGCGCATAGCCATTGTCCTGCGGGATGTTCATGCGGAATTCGAGATTCTGCAGCCGCTGGAAGAAAGCGAGCGAGCCGCGCCCGGAAATGCCGGCGCGGCTCAGATAAGCGGCGCCCGCCTGGTCGGCGCTGTTCTCCTGGACCCGGCTGAACGCCAGAAATCGACCCATCGCCGCCTGCTGCCCGGCCGCCATCGCCGCCATCCCGGCTTCGCCCGAGCCCGCGGCCATGGCGAGGCCGCCGAGGAGCATCGAGAGGATCAATATTCCGGTAGCCTGGCGGACTCCTTCCTGCATGCGGATGACGTGGCCGCCGGTAATGTGGCCGAGCTCGTGCGCGATGACCCCCTGCACCTCGTTGGCGTTCTCCGCCGAAGTGATCAGGCCCGAATGGAGGTAGACGATCTGCCCGCCGGCAACGAAGGCGTTGATCTCCCGTTCGTGAAGAAGGACGACCTGGACGTTGCCCGGCTCGAGGCCGGCCGCTTCGATGAGCGGGCGCGAGAGGTCGCGCAGCAAGGCCTCGGTCTCGGCGTCGCGAAGGATCGACTGCGCCGCCGCCGGCTGCACCAGCGTCGTGAAGCTCAGCGCGACCAGCATCAGCAGCCGGGCGACGAACGTCCCCGCTCCGCGCGCTCGCTTCGAACCTACCCGCATCCCTGCCGCTATCCTTCCCGATCCCTGAACCGCCGATGAGCGAAGGCCGCCCCAACGGCGTACACGATCAAGCGCCGAACGTCCGCTGCCACCAGCCCCGCCTCGGTGAGCCGCCCTCGCCTTCGGATCCTTCGGCTCCCTCCTCCGCGGAGGCCTCCGCCGGCCCGGGCCCCGCATCGTTGGCCGCGGCCGGACCGGGATCGGCGGCCTCGGCTTCAGCCGGCGCGTCGGCCTTGCGGCGGCGGGTGCGCTTCGGCTTGGCAGGCGGCTCCTCGACCGCCGCTTCCGCCGGAGCGGCTTCGGCCGTCTCGGCGGCAGGCGCGGGCTCAGCCGGTGCGGCTTCGGCGGCCTCGGGTTCGGCGGCGGGCTCTTCGCGGCGGCGCGCGCGCGGCCGACGCCGGGCCTTGGCAGGCGCTTCGGCCGGCTCCTCCTCGCTCGCCTCCGCAGGAGCTTCGGCGATCGGCGCCCGGGATTCCTCCACCGGCTGATCCGGCTCGCCGCCGGCTTCAGACTCGCCGGCTACGGGTTCCTCGGAGCCGTCCTCGCGCTCCCGGCGACGTCCGCCGCGGCGGCCGCGCCGGCGCCGGCGGCGTCCGCCGCGTTCCTCGCGGTCCTGGCGTTCTTCAGCGGCGCGCGGCCCTCGCGGTGCGGACACCCGCTCTTCTTCCTCTTCCTCCTCGGCTTCGGCTTCTTCCTCGATCTCTTCCGGCTCGTCGTCCTCCTCCACAACCGGCGCGATGGCGACCGGCCGCGGCCGTTCGGCGGGCGGCGGCCCCAGGGATTCGACGTTCATCCGCGCGCCTTCGAGCGCCTCGTCGATCATAACCTCGATCGCCACTCCGTACCGCCGCTCGACGTCGATGATCTCGTCGCGCTTGCGATTGAGCAGGTAGATGGCGGCTTCGCGCCCGGCGCGAAGCACGATCCGGGAGCCGCGGCCGCGCGCCGCCTCGTCCTCGATCATCCGCAGCGCCGAGAGGCCTGCCGAGGAGGCCGTGCGCATCAGGCCGGAGCCGTCGCAATGCGGGCAAGGCTTGGTTGACGCTTCGAGGACGCCGGTACGAAGCCGCTGGCGGCTCATCTCCATCAGCCCGAACGAGGAGATGCGGCCGACCTGGATCCGCGCCCGGTCGTTCTTCAGCGCCTCCTTCATCGCCTTCTCGACCTTACGGATGTGGCCGCTCGATTCCATGTCGATGAAGTCGATGACGATCAGGCCCGCCATGTCGCGCAGGCGCAGCTGGCGGGCGATCTCGTTGGCGGCCTCCAGGTTCGTCTGGAACGCCGTCTGCTCGATATTGTGCTCGCGCGTCGAACGGCCCGAGTTGATGTCGATCGACACCAGCGCCTCGGTCGGGTTGATCACGACATAGCCGCCGGACTTGAGCTGGACGACCGGCTGGTACATCGCCGAGAGCTGGTCTTCGGCGCCGTAGCGCTGGAACAGCGGCACCGGATCGGCATATTGCTTCACCCGCCGCACGTGGCTGGGCATGAGCAGCTTCATGAACGATCGCGCGTCGCGATAGCCATCGTCGCCCTCGACGATCACCTCGTCGATGTCGCGGTTGTAGAGATCGCGAATCGCGCGCTTGATGAGGTCGCTGTCCTTGTAGATCAAGGCCGGGGCAGAGGAATTGAGCGTGTTCTCGCGGATCTCGTCCCACAGCCGCGCGAGATAATCGAAATCGCGCTTGATCTCGGTCTTCGTCCGCGACAGCCCCGCGGTCCGGACGATCAGCCCCATGTTTGTCGGCAGCCGAAGATCGGCCATGATCTGCTTCAGGCGCTTGCGGTCCGCGCCGCTCGAGATCTTGCGGCTGATGCCGCCGCCATGGCTGGTGTTGGGCATCAGCACGCAGTAGCGGCCGGCAAGGCTGAGATAGGTGGTCAGCGCCGCGCCCTTGTTCCCGCGCTCCTCCTTGACGACCTGGACGAGCAGCACCTGGCGGCGGCGGATGACGTCCTGGATCTTGTAGCGGCGGCGCAGATTCTGCCGCTTGCGCCGGAGATTCTCGGCCGCGCTCTCCTCCGAGGCATTTTCGGCTTCCTCGGGGGGGACGGGAGCGGCCTCGTCTTCCGCGCCGTCGCTTTCGCCTTCCCCTTCGGCGGCTCCTTCATCATTCTCGGCCGGCGAGGGCTCCTCTTCGGCTTGGACGACGCCGCCGCCTTCCTCCTCTTCGCGGTCGAACTCGGCCGCGCGCAGCCGCGCCTCCTCGGCGGCATGCTCGGCCTCCTCGCGGAGCAGCGCCTCGCGGTCCTCCCTCGGGATCTGGTAGTAATCGGGATGAATCTCGCTGAAGGCGAGGAAGCCGTGGCGGTTGCCGCCATAGTCGACGAACGCCGCCTGGAGCGACGGCTCGACCCGGGTTACCTTGGCGAGATAGATGTTTCCTTTGAGCTGCTTGTGCTCGGCGGACTCGAAATCAAATTCCTCGATCCGGTTGCCCTTGATCACGGCTACCCGAGTCTCTTCCGGGTGGCGCGCGTCGATCAACATGCGCATGGTCATCAATGTCACTCCACGCGCGGGCCGCGATGCCGCGGCGCGCGCGCTCGAATATGGACGGAGGCGCGGCGAACTCGCTCCGCGCTTCCTGCGT
>DASZEO010000249.1:0-3458 GCA_035940755.1 Allosphingosinicella sp.
TACTGCGTGCCCGCGGCATATGGAGGGTCGCACGACGCGCTGGACGTGCGCTCGCTGGCGCTGATCCGCGAGACGCTGGCGCGGCATTCAGGGCTCGCCGATTTCGCCTTCGCGATGCAGGGGCTCGGGTCGGGCACGATCGCCCTGTTCGGCTCGGAGGAGCAGAAGCAGGCCTATCTGCCGGCGGTAGCGCGCGGCGAGAAGATCGCCGCCTTTGCGCTGACGGAGCCGATGTCGGGGTCCGACGTGGCGTCGATGGAAACGAGCGCCGAAGAGCGCGACGGCGCATTCGTCGTCAACGGTGCGAAGACCTACATCTCCAACGGCGGCATCGCCGATTATTACGTGCTGTTCGCCCGCACCGGCGAAGCGCCGGGGGCGAAGGGGATATCGGCTTTCATCGTCGATGCCGCCAGCAGGGGCCTGGATGACAGCGAACGCATCGCCGTCATCGCGCCCCACCCGCTCGCCACGTTGAAATTCACCCACCTGCGCCTCCCCGCTTCCGCCTTACTGGGTGAACGCGGCAAGGGCTTTGCCCAGGCCATGGCGACGCTTGACATATTCCGCACCACCGTCGGCGCGGCAGCGCTCGGCTTCGCGCGGCGCGCGCTCGACGAAGGGACCGAGCGCGCGCTGACTCGAAGGCTCGGCGGCGGGACGCTCGCCGACAATGCCATCGTTCAGTCGATGCTGGCGGAAATGGTCCTGGAGGTCGAAGCCTCGGCCTTGCTGGTCTACCGCGCCGCCTGGCTGCGCGACGTGAAGGGCCAGCGCAACAGCCGGGAGGCGGCTCTGGCGAAGCTTCACGCGACGGACGGCGCTCAGCAGGTGATCGACAAGGCCGTGCAGATTTTCGGCGGCCTCGGCGTGACGGTGGGCGTGCCGGTGGAGCGGCTGTATCGGGAGATCCGCGCGCTGCGCATCTATGAGGGCGCATCGGAGGTGCAGAAGGTTGTCATCGCCCGCCATCATCTGGCGGAGCGCCGCCGGTGAAGGCGCTTCTGCCGCCCGGCTGGCCGCGGCCGAAAGGCTATTCGAACGCCATTTCCGCGCGCGGGCGCACGATCTTCACCGCCGGCATCATCGGCTGGACCGCGGACGAAAGGTTCGATGCCGACGATCTGCCGGGGCAGTTTCGCCAGCTGCTGGTCAACCTGCTCGCCGTCCTGGCCGAAGATGGCGCCGGGCCAGAGCACATCGCGCGCATGACTTGGTACGTAACCGACATGGCAGAATACCGGGCGTCGCTGGAGGCGATCGGCGCCGCCTACCGCGAGTTCATCGGCAAGCATTTTCCGGCGATGGCCGTAGTGGAGGTCGGCGCCCTGGTCGAGCCGCGTGCGAAGATCGAGATCGAGGCGATCGCGGTGGTGCCGGAATGACGACGGCGCATGTCGACACGTTCATCCGCGACCGGCTCCCCCCGGCCGAGCTGCAGCCCGACTTCCTGTTCACCTTGCCGGAGCTTCAATATCCGGAGCAGCTGAATTCGGCCGTCGAGCTGATTGACCGGCACGACTCGGGAGCCCTCGCCGTTTTGAACGACGCCGGCCGCTGGACCTATGGCGAGATGGCCCAGCTGTCGGACCGAATCGCCCGGCTGTTGGCCGAGGAGGAGGGGCTGGTTCCCGGGAACCGCGTGTTCCTGCGCGGGCCGAACAACGCGATGCTGTTCGCCTGCTGGCTAGGCGTTCTGAAGGCTGGTGGGGTAGTGGTCGCGACGATGCCGATGCTTCGCGCCGGCGAAGTGGCGACGATCCTGAAGCGGGCTGAGGTCAGCCACGCGCTCGTCGATTCCCGCACCCTGGAGGATTTTCGCGCCGGCGCCGCGGAAGCCGGGACGCTGCGCTCCGTGCTCACCTATGACGGCGACAGCGGCTCGGGGGAACTGGAGCGGCGTCTGGCCGCCGTTCCAGGCGGATTCGTTCCCGTGGCGACTCACCGCGACGACGTCGCGCTGGTCGCCTTCACGTCCGGCACCACCGGCCGGCCGAAAGGCTGCGTCCACTATCATCGCGACGTGCTGGCGAGCTGCGACAGCTTCGCGCGCTACGTGCTGAAGCCGCGCCCCGGCGACCGCTGGGCCTGCTCGGCGCCGATCGCCTTCACCTTCGGCCTCGGCATGCTGCTCACTTTTCCGTGGCGCTTCGGCGGCACCGCGGTGACGATCGAGACGCCGGGGCCGAAGCCGCTGCTCGAGGCGGTCCAGCGCCACCAGGTGACGACGCTCGCCACCGCGCCGACCGCCTACAAGGCGATGCTGGGGATGCTCACGGAGCATGACATCGGCTCGCTTCGCACGTGCGTCTCGGCGGGCGAGCATCTGCCGGCGGCGACGTGGCACGCCTGGCGCGAGGCGACGGGGATTGCCATCGTCGACGGCATCGGCGCAACCGAGATGATGCACATCTTCATCTCGGCGGCGGGCGACGAGATTCGGCCGGGCGCCACGGGCAAAGCGGTGCCCGGCTATGTGGCGGCCGTGCTGGATGAGGATGGAAAGCCGCTGGCGCGCGGCACCGGGCGCCTGGCTGTGAAGGGTCCGACCGGCTGCCGCTATTTCGACGATGATCGCCAGCGCGATTACGTCGTAGACCGCTGGAACGTCACCGGCGATACCTATCGCGCGGACGAGGAAGGCTATTTCTGGTACGTCGCCCGCTCGGACGACATGATCGTCTCGTCCGGCTACAACATCGCCGCGCCGGAGGTGGAAAATGCCCTCTACGCACATCCGGCGGTGCAGGAATGCGCCGTCGTCGGGGTGCCGTGCGAGGAGCGCGGCCAGCGGGTGAAGGCGTTCGTCGTGCCGGCGCCGGGCCACGCGCCCGGCGAGGCGCTCGCGGCCGAGCTGCAGGCGCATGTGAAGGCTACGATCGCACCCTATAAATATCCGCGCGACGTCGACTTCGTGGCGGCGCTGCCGAAGACGGTGACCGGCAAGCTCCAGCGCTTTGCGCTGCGCGCGCAATCCGGCTAGGCTCACCGCTTCAAAGGGGAGTATCCAGATGAAAAAGCTCATGATTGCCGCGCTTCTCGCCGGCCAGATCGCGTCCGCGGCGCCCGCCGCAGCGGCCGAGCTGGCGGCGGGTCATGAGACCCAGCCCGGCGCTTTTGCAGGTCTGAGGCTGCGAGTGCCGCTCGACCGCAACGTGCCGGATCGCGGGGTTCGCGCCGGATTCACGGTGGCACCGGCCCTGCAGACGCGCGACATCCAGGGCGCCTCCCGCACCCGCATCGGGGAAGGTATTGAGTTAGGCCTTGCCGGCGACCGGCGGGTGCAACTGTCGCTCGGGGGAACGCCGGTGTCGCAGCTGCGACCGGGCGGGCAGGCGCCGCGCGGCCAGCGCGCCGGCGTCTCGACCCTCGGCTGGGTCGCCATCGGCGCCGGCACGGTCGTGGTGGTCGGACTTGTCGCCGGCTATTTGTGGCTCGACGACGCGCTCGACTGCGAT
>DASZEO010000250.1:0-2197 GCA_035940755.1 Allosphingosinicella sp.
GCCCGGCTCGAGGAAGTGCTGCCGCAGCTGGTGCGGCTGACGCCGAAGGGGATCCGCACCCATCTCGGCCTCAACCGCGCCATCTACCAGCCGACCGCCGCCTACGGTCATTTCGGCCGGAAGGCGCAGGGCGATCTCTTCTCCTGGGAAAAGACGGACCTGGTCGACGCCCTGAAGCAGGCGCTCGCCTGAGGCTTTCGTTGCGGCGGGAAATGGCATAGCTTCCCGCCGATGCGCTCTTTCATCCCCGCCTGCGGCCTCGCCGCCTTCGCCTTGTGTGCGGCTTCAGCCGCAGCCGCGGCGGGGGATCCCGCCGAGGTGCCGAGGCCCGGCATCTGCGCCTTTTCCGGCTGGTCCGCCGATCCCGATCCGGCTGGCCTCAACGTCCGTGCTGCGCCTTCGGCAAACGCCCCCATGGTCGGCCGCCTGCCGCCTCCGGAGCAGGTCGAGGACCTGCACTTCGCGACGGAGTTCGACGTACTGGAATCGCGCAACGGGTGGTTCCGGATCGCCAACGCCAGGCGCTGGAGCGAGGAGGGGGCGCAGGCCTCGACTCTGCCGTCCGGGTGGATCAGCGGCCGGTTCCTGCGCTTCGCCCTGCAGACCGACCGGGCCTTTGCGTCGCCGGACCCGAACTCGCGCGTCGTCGCTTTCACCTGGCGGGACGGCGCCGGCATGATCCAGCCATTCGCCTATCGCGATCCTACCGACTGCCGCGGCGAATGGGTGAAGCTGACGGTCACCGGCCACGACGGGCGCCCGCGCGAAGCCTGGGTTCGGGGCGTCTGCGGCGTGCAGGAGACCACCTGCGACGGCGTCGAAGGCGACATGCTCGACTACGACGATCTGCCGGTCCGATAAGAAGAGCCCCGGCCCCGCTTGACCGCCGTGGCTCCGGCCGGTACTTTGCACTACAAAGTCCGACGGAGTCCCGTTTGCACGACATCGACCGCGCCCTTTCCGACATAGCGGACATCCGCGCGCAGATGGCGGCAAGCGCGCACTTCCGCGGCTTCGCTCCGCAGGCCGTGGCGGCGACGGGCCTCATCGCCCTGGCGACGGCGGCGGCCCAATCGCTGTGGCCGGACTTTCTCGCCACCGACAATTTGCGCTTCGTCTCCGTCTGGGCGGGCGCCGCCTTTCTCGCCATTGCCGTCGTCGCGAGCGAAGCGCTGACCCGGACGCCGCGGCTGCACGGGCCGATGGCGAATGCGATGATCGGCAGCACCCTTCGGCTGTTCGTTCCGTTCGCGGCGGCGGGCGCGATCATCACGTTCATCATCTGCAGCGTCTCTCCGGCCAACGCGTGGGTGCTGCCGGGACTGTGGCAGATGCTGGTGGCCCTGGCGGGATTCGCGGCGATCGGCAGCCTTCCGCGCCAGATTGTCTGGGCGGCCGGATGGTATCTGGCGTGCGGCACCGCCGTGCTGACGCTCGGAGCGCAGAGCGGGGCGCTGTCGCCGTGGATGATGGGAGCGCCTTTCGCCGTCGGTCAGTCGCTGGTCGCGCTGATCCTTCATTTCGGAGGAGACGCCGATGCCGGCCGCTGAGCGAGGCGCCCCTTACGCCTATGACGGCCTCGACCGCATCTTCCATGAGCGGGCGCGGCTCGGGATCGTCACGTCGCTTGCCGCCCACCGCGACGGGCTCGCCTTTCCGGCGCTGAAGGCGCTGTGCGGGCTCACCGACGGCAATCTGGCGCGGCACCTCCAGGTGCTGGGCGAGGCCGGTTTCGTGCGCATCGACAAGGGGCACGAGGGGAACCGCCCCACCACCCAGTGCCGTCTGACGGAGGAGGGGCGAGCGAGGTTCGCGGAATATCTCGCGGTGCTGGAACAGGTGCTTCGCAAAGCCGCCGGCGCCGCTGCGCAGACTCCGCCCTTTCCGACCCGGAGGTCGGAGCAGCCGTGCTGAAGCGCGCTTTCTTTTGTCCGGCAGCTTTGTAGTGCAAAGCTCGTTAAAGAGCGCCGGCCGCGTAAGGCGCTGGCGGTGTTTCGTCCACGCCTTTGAGGGCCTGCTTTTCCTGCAGCGCAACGAGCCGAACGCCAGGGTGCATCTCGCCGCCACCGTTGCGGTGATCACCGTTGCCGCCAGTTTGCGCGTGAGCGTGGGAGACTGGCGCTGGCTCATCCTCGCGATCGCCCTCGTGTGGGCGGCGGAGGCCCTGAACACGGCACTCGAGCAGCTCTGCAACCGC
>DASZEO010000251.1:0-4032 GCA_035940755.1 Allosphingosinicella sp.
CCGGTTGAGGCGGCGCTGCCAGTCGTGGAGCGCCTCGACATAGGGCAGGAACGGCTTGCGCATCAGCGCCCCGCTCGGCAGCGGCTCGAGGTCGGCGATGCCATTGTGGAGCCACTCTCCCGTATGCCAGTTCGGCATGTCCACTGCGGGAAACAGGCACACGCCGTGCAGGTCGACGCCGCGGTTCACCGCCGCCAGCGACTCACTCACCACGTCGTTCAGCCAATCGTCCCGCCCGCCGTGCAGCCCTGACGTTTCGGCGACGATCACCGGCCTCTCATAGCGCCTCCACCCTTCTTCGATGAGGTCGCAGAGCGGGCGGATGCGCGGGTCGCCCGGCTCCAGCGCCGCATGCGGGCCCTGCGGCCGATATTCCATCTGGCCGAAGCTGTAATTGTTGAAGCCGAGGATATCGAGGATCTCCGGGGAGCCGCCGAGCTCCGGGTGCTTGAGCCCGCCGATGACGTCGAAGGCGAGATAGGCGTCGTCATAGCTTTCGCGATGCGCTGCCTCCGCAAAGTCGGGCCGGTCGCGCGGCGGAACGACCCAGATGAGCGGGTCGATGTGCACCATCCGCGCATCGGGGATGACGTTCCGGATCGCCCTGACGGCGGCGATGTCGGCGCGGCACAGGGCGAGCGTCAGGCGGCGGCGGGTCTCCCGGTCCTTGCCGAACGGCGCCGCCCATCCCCACTCCCCGGCCATGTAGCCGAAGAAGGTGATCTCGTTGATCGGCGTGAAGAAGAACGGTCCGTGCGGCTGGCGTTCGGCGACGTACCGGGCGGCCAGTGCGGCATAGGCTGCGAAGCGCTCGACGAACGCGTCCGACCACGGCTCCAGGTCGTCCGGATAGCCGTAATGGCAAAGGTCCCAGATCGGCAGGATACGGTGGCGGCGCTGCGCTGCCAGGAAGTCGTCGATGACCGAGAAATCGCAGACGCCGCCGCGGTCGACCATCGGCCAGGGAATTCCTTCGCGCGCGACGGCGATGCCGAGAGGCCGAAGCATCGCATAATCCTCGTCGGCGTGCTGGCGGTGGTGAGTTTCGGCGCAAAGGTCCCGCCGCCCGTGGTCCTTCCACGAGAAGGTCGAGCATTCGAAGCCCGACAGGAAGAAGGTCGGGAAAATGCCAGCTCTTGCCGCCATCCGCCTAATACGCGCGACAGCCTTTCGAGGGCCCCGGTCAGGCGAAAAGGGTTCGTACCCGCTTCAAAATCCCAACCGAGGCGCAGACGTCGTCGAACATCAGCTTGACCCGCTCCTCGCCGGGGCGGGAGCGGAACATGCTGCCTGGTTCGAAGCGATTCTTGCCCCACAAAGCGACCAGCACGTCCTCGGGACCGACATAGACATAGACCCGTCCCGCCTCACGCAGCTGCAGCAGCTCCCGGCGAACGTCGCTGCCGACCACCGAAAGGCCCGCCGTCTGCTCGGTCGCATAGACCTCGAACTTCTTCTCGAAGTCCGGGTCCGAGTCGAACTTCACGCGCTCCATCCCGCTCGGCTTGAAGAAGTTCAGAATACCGGCGTCCGGCACGATTCCGACCTGACCGTGGCCGGTGGTGCGGCGCTGGAACGCGTAAATCTGCCCGGTGAAGACCTGGACGGTGTTCTTGCCCTGGCGGCGGCTCAGCGTCCCTTCGTAAATGGCGAATCGGCGACCCTCCTCGTCCACCCCGTGGAAGAGATCGGTGAACACGTAGGTTGAGACTCTGCCGAACAGGATGCGCGCGGCCGCGGGATAGACCGGCGGCTCGAAGCCGCTCGGCACATATTCCATGCCCCCGCGCCTGGCGAGCGTTGTCAGGACCGGGTGCTTGAGCTTCTGTTTTGCCGCGCTCAGCGGCCCCACCGCCATGAAGATGCCGATGCCGATGACGATCATGCCGACGATCAGCCCGACGGTCGGCCAACCGGCGCCGATCACCACGAGCGCTACCAGGATCCCCAGCACGATTCCCCCGAGCAGCAGGAGCCAGAAGCGTTTCACCGCTTGCTTGCGAGTCTCCTCGATCGTCGAGATTTCGCTGCTGACGCTGCCGTCTCGGCAAAGGTCGTTGAAATCCCCGGCAGTATATTCGATCATGCCGCGACTCCCCATTGGCGGAGGAGCAAGATTGGCGACCGCCCGGGAGCTTGTCCAGCAGCCTTAGCGGGCTAGCCCTCTTTCTTCGCAGGAAGGGTGAAGGTGAAGCGGGCGCCCTGCCCCGGCCCGCTGTCGACCGCGATGTCGCCGCCCATCGCCCGCGCCAGGCGGCGGGCGATGTAGAGGCCCAGGCCGGTGCCGCCCGGCTCCGTGGGATCGACCCGCTCGAACTTGCCGAAGATCCGCTCCTGGTCCTCGGGCGCAATGCCCTTGCCCTGGTCGGCGACAATGACGGCGGCGAGATCGTCCTCGCGCTCGAGCCTGATCCACACCTGCCCGCCCTCGGGCGAGTAGCGGATCGCGTTGGTGATCAGGTTCATCAGGACCTGCAGCGCGCGCGTGAAATCGCCCATCGCCGGCAGGCTTTCGTCGGCGCCAGGCCCGTCGATCCGCACCCGCCGGTCGGCGGCACGGACCGCGAGGAGGCCGCTGGCACGGCGGGCGAGGTCGGCAAGGTCGACCGCCTCCGCCTCCGGCTTGAAATCGGTCCGCTCGATGGCCTGGAGATCGACCAGGTCGTCGACCAGCGACAGCAGGTGGCGTCCGGCCGAAGCGATGTCGGCGGCATAGCCCGCATAGTCGCGGCGAAGCGGCCCTTCCGGCTGCGCACGCAACCGCTCGGCATTGTCGACGATGGCGGCGAGCGGCGCCCGCAACGCCTGGTCGAGCCGCTCGCTGAACGCCGACGGCCGCCGCACGACTGCTGCCGGAGCGGCGACGGCGTCTTCGGCCCTGAGACTGACGGCCGCACCGCGGAAGCCGGCGAACCGGCCCATGCCGTCGATCAACGGGACGCCGGAGAGAAGATAGCGTCCGCCGCTGCCGACGCGCAGCTCGGCGACCTGCTTGTCGAAGCGCTGGTGCTCGGCAAGGGCATTGAGAAGCGGCAGCGAACCCTCCTCGCCCTCCCGGAACCTGAACAGCCGGACCAGCGGCATGCCGATGAGGTCGGCGGCAGCGCGCCCGATCGCCGCCACGGCGCCGCCTGAAAGCGCGGTGACGTGAAGCGCGTCGTCCGTCTCCCAAATCCAGTCCGCGCCGGCCCGCATGAAATCGGCTTCGCGATCAGCGGCTGCGGAGGGCTCCGGCACGGGTGCGGCCCGTTCGGCCCAGCCGGTGATGGAAAGCGCCACTTCCTCGCCCTGCGGCTCGGCGCGGACCCAAAGGTCCAGGTCGTGCTCGCCGTCGGCGGCAAGGGCGGGACGGGAAATAGTGATTCCGAGCCGCCGCGCCAGCCGCGCCAGTGTCGCGATTTGGGGCACCGACAGCATGCCGCCCTCGCCTCCCGCCGCGCGCGCGTTGAGCTGGGCCAGCGGCGGGTCGGCCGCGACCAGGCGACCCTGAGCGTCGACGCGCCCGGTGACGGCAGGGTCGGGGGCGGCGGAACGGCTCATGCGGCCTCCGCGGCGGAAGCGCGGGAGCGGGTGGAAAGGCGGGCGATGCTGGCGCGATAGGCGGGGTTCGCCTGCCAGAGGCGGAGGATCTCGCGAGCGGTGGCTTCGTCGATCGTGTCGTAAAGCTCGAGCTGGGCGGCGGCGGCGGCCCCTTCGGCGCCCGACAGGAGCGGCCCGCGCTCGTTGAGCGAGAGCAGGATCGCGGCAACGTCCTCGCGCGGCAGCCGCGCCGCGCGGAGCAGCAGCGCCGGCCCGCGGCCTTCAGGGTCCGACAGCACCTCCCAGGTCCCCGCCGCATCGAGGCCGCAGAGCATCGCCAGCCCCGCGATGAACAGCGGCAGGACGCCGTCGCCGATCATTCGGCCGAGGGCGGCCCCGTCGAGACGTCCCGCGCGCTGGAGCCGCCGGGCGAGGCGCATGGCGTGGGCGTCGAGGCTCTGGCCTTCGTCGTAAGCGGCCACGGCCGCGCCGGCGGCGGCGATGATCGCGCCG
>DASZEO010000252.1:0-10311 GCA_035940755.1 Allosphingosinicella sp.
AATTCACGTCGTTCTTGACGCCGTCCTCCCAAAGGAACCAGGCGCTCCAACGCCGCGAATGGTTGAGCTCAGCCCATTGATTCACCGGCTGGCTCGCCTCGAAGGCGACATACGGTCGAAAGGCCGAATCCCGCTCCTCGATCAGGGACGAAAGCTCGCGCCGGATCGCGTCCGTCTGCGCCTCGACGGCGGCAAGCCAGGGGAAATGCTCGCGCGCAAAGAATTCGATCGCGGGGAGATAGGGGAAGTGGCCGTTGACCGGCTGCTGCACGTACACCTTGCGGCGGCCGGTCCGATGCTCGGCATAGGCCCTGGCCCGGCTGAAGTCGGCGCCCGGATGATCGGCGAAGACCTGTTCCAGCGGCGCCCGCAGCGCCTCGGCGAGACGCTCGTCCTCCGCCCGCACCAGCTGCAGCCCATGCTCCAGCGCCCGCCGCGCCGCCTCCGGCAGTGCCCGCTTGTCCGGCGTAGCGGCAGCGATCGCCCGGTAGAGCGACGCTGCTTCGGGGATGCGGGCGAGCGTTTCCAGCAATTCGGCCTTTTTGAACAAAGCCGGCACGAAATAGGCGTCCGCGGCCAGCGCGCGGTCGAGGCTGGCGAGCCCCGCCTCCAGGTCGCCGGCGAGCTCGAGCGCCTGGAAACGGTTGAACCAGGTCTGGGGCACGGCCGGATCGGCCGCGGCGGCCCGGTCGAGATAGCGGAGCGCGCCCTCGGCATCGCGCCGGCCGATCGCCAGCAGCCCAAGCGTGTTCAGCGCCGACACATTGTCCGGCTGCCGCTCGACCAGCGCCTCCAGGAGCCGCATTGCCGCCTCGGGCTCGCCGCGCCGCCACGCGTCCGAGGCCTGCCCGTAAAGGTCCGGCTCGGCGGCGCTCGCCGAAGCCGTCATTCCAGGCCCTCGGCCTTCAGCGACGCGGCGGCGGAGGCATAGGGCTCCTGCCGCTCGACGCTCCAATATTTGAGCTCGCTGAGCGGGATCGGCTGGCGGGTCACGGAGCAAACGACATGGTCGCCGGGCACGAGCACGCGGTAGGTCCCGGGAAGGTAATGAAGCCGGGCGGCGCGGCCCTTGTTCGACATCAGCATCGCTTTGCTTTCAATCAGAATAGCTTGGGCTGATCAACCTTGGCCGCAGGCCGGGTCGGCCGGGCCGGAGCGCCGTCGCCGGCCGCGGCCTCGAGCACGCCGTCGTGGAAGACCAGCCGCAGCCGCCGCGCCTGGCGCGCCGCGGCGGCCGAGATCAGGGTCCGGCCGCTCCTGTCCTCCACCCGCGCATAGCCGCGCTCGAGCGGCCGGTTGGGATGGACCAGCCCTGCGACCCGCCACAGCGCCTCCAGCCGCTCCCTCGCGCGCCGGTGCGCGGCGACGAGCAGTCCTGGGCGCAGGGCGCCGCCGGCATGGCCGAGCTCGCCGCGGGCTCGGTCGACCCGGCTGCGCAGCGCCCGCGGCAGGCGCTCCGCCAGCTCCTCGAGGCGCTGCTGCTGCGGCGCCAGCAGGCTCTCTCGTTCGGGCCAGTGGCGAAGGCAGGTCTGGAGCTGCTCGCCCGCCCGTTCGAGGTGGCGCCGCGCGCAGCGCTCGGTGCGCGCGGCCAGCTCGCGCACCTGGGCGGCAAGCTCGCTTCGCACCGGCACCGCGAGCTCGGCGGCAGCCGTCGGCGTCGGCGCGCGAACGTCGGCGGCGAAGTCGCACAGCGAGGTGTCGGTCTCGTGGCCGACGGCGGAAATGACCGGAATGGCCGAAGCGGCGACGGCGCGGACGACCTCTTCCTCGTTGAACGCCCACAAATCCTCGATCGAGCCGCCGCCGCGGGCGACGATCAGGAGGTCGGGCCGGGCGACGCTGCCGTCCGAGGGCAGAGCATTGAAGCCCGCCACCGCCGCGGCGATCCGCGCCGCTGCCCCTTCGCCCTGGACCGGCACCGGCCAGAGGATGACGTGGCAGGGGCAACGGTCCTCGAGACGGTGGAGGATGTCGCGGATCACCGCTCCCGTCGGCGAGCTGACGACGCCGATCACCTTCGGCGCGAACGGCAGCCGCTTCTTGCGCGCCGCGTCGAACAGGCCCTCGGCGGCGAGCTGGCGCCGGCGCTTGTCGAGCAGCGCCATCAGCGCCCCCTGGCCGGCGAGCTCCAGCCGCTCGACGACGATCTGGTAGCGCGAGCGGGCTGGATAGGTGGTGAGCCGGCCGGTCGCCACCACCTCGATGCCGTCCTCCGGCGCGAAGCGCAAAGCCGCCGCCTGCCCGCGCCAGATCACCGCGTCCATGCAGGCGGAATCGTCCTTGAGGGTGAAATAGCAATGGCCCGAGCCGTGCCGCTTGAACCCGGAAATTTCGCCGCGCACCCGCACGTGATCGAACGATCCCTCGACCAGCCGCTTAAGCGCCGAGGAAAGTTCCGAAACGCTAAGGGCCGGCGCGTTGTCGCCGGGCGCCTGCGTTGCTAGGAGCCCGGGGTCGGTCGGAGATTCTGCATTCATGAATGTGCTGCTCATCGGTTCGGGCGGACGCGAACATGCGCTCGCCTGGCGGCTGGCGCAATCGCCGCTGATCGGCAAGCTCTATGCGGCGCCGGGCAATCCGGGCATCGCCGACGAAGCCGAGCTCGTCCCGCTCAATGCGAGCGACCACCGGGCCGTCGTCGATTTCTGCCGGCGCCACCACATCGGCCTGGCGGTGATCGGGCCCGAGGCGCCGCTGGTCGACGGCCTCGCCGACAACCTCCGGGCCACCGGCATTCCCGTGTTCGGGCCGAACAAGATCCCGGCCCGGCTCGAAGGCTCCAAAGGCTTCACCAAGGATCTGTGCGCCCGCGCCGGAATCCCCACCGCGCGCTACGCTCGCGCCTCCGACCGGCTCGCCGCCGAAGCGGCGCTGGAGGAGTTCGGCTTTCCGATCGTGATCAAGGCCGACGGGCTCGCCGCCGGCAAGGGCGTCATCATCGCCGGGTCCGCCGAGGAGGCGAGGGAGGCGCTCGACACGATGTTCGAAGGCGGCTTCGGAAGCGCCGGCGAGGCGCTGGTCGTTGAGGAATTCATGGAGGGCGAGGAAGTCAGCTTCTTCGCGCTCGTCGACGGCGAGACCGTGGTTCCGTTCGGATCGGCCCAGGATCATAAACGCGTCGGCGAAGGCGACACGGGTCCGAATACCGGCGGCATGGGCGCCTACAGCCCCGCGTCGATCTTCACGGCCGAGTTGGAGCGGCGGGCGCTCGAGGAGATCGTCCGGCCGACCGCCAGGGCGCTGAGCGACAGCGGCACGCCTTATTCCGGTATCCTCTATGCCGGGCTGATGCTGACCAGCGAAGGGCCGAAGCTGGTGGAATATAATGTCCGCTTCGGCGACCCCGAGTGCCAGGTGCTGATGGTGCGCCTCGAAAGCGACCTGCTCGAATTGATGCTCGCCACCGCGCGCGGCGAGCTCGCCGGCGCGCCGCTGCCGCGCTTCAAGGACCGCGCCGCGCTCACGGTGGTGATGGCGGCCAACGGCTATCCCGGAACGCCGGAGCAGGGCGGCGCCGTCGCCGGCCTCGAAGCCGCGCAGGCATCCGGAGCGAAGATCTTCCATGCCGGCACCGCCCTTGCCGACGGCGAGCTGGTCGCGGCCGGCGGGCGAGTCCTCAACGTCACCGCCTGCGCCGACACCGTCGCCGCCGCCCAGCGCGAAGCCTATCGGGCCATTGAGTCGATCCGCTTCCCGAGCGGCTTTTGCCGGCGGGACATCGGCTGGCGCGAAGTCGCTCGCCTTGAGGGCTGACGTGGGGCCGCGGCGAGGTTATGGAGCAAGCATGCCGGCTTACGCCAAATTCCTGATCGGACTTGCCGCCGCCCTGATCGCCGGATGGATCAGCCACGGCCCGCTCGGCCGCGGCGGAGCTTTCGTCGGACAGCTGGAGGCGCAGGCTCGCGAAGAGCTGCGCAAGGCCGAGGTGCCGGGGGTGCAGGTCCGCTTCAATCGTGACCCGCTGAGCCGCCGGGCGATCCTCAGCGGGCCTGCCGACGATTTTCAGCGCGAGGGACAGGGCCTGCTCCCCGGTATCAACGACCGCATCGGCGGCATCCCCGGCGTCAGCGGCATAGCCTGGGACGACAATGACTGCTGCGCGAGAAGGGCCGGCTGATGCCGCTGTTCACCGAGACCGAGCTGCTCGTCGTCATCGCCTATCTGGTCGGCATCGGTATTGGATGGCTGTTCTTCCGCCCCAAGCGGGAGACGTTCCTGTGACCCGGGTGAACGCATGATCGCGCTGATCAAGTTCAACTGGCCGGTGCTGGCGGCGGCGGTGCTAATCGGCATCGTCACCGGCCGCTGGATCTTCGGCCGGCGCCCCGCTCCCGCTGAACGCACCGACACCGAGGCCTCATGAACTCCGAAACCGCCATCATCGTCGTCATCGTCTCCCTGGCGCTGCTGATCCTCGGCTTCCTCCTGCTGCGCCCGCGCAAGCAGCGGATCGACAGCAAGCCTCGGGACAGCGCCAAGGGTTACGTGGCCAGCCGCGAACGGCCCTACATGAAGCCGAAGGAAGGCGGCGGGGTGACCGGCGAAGCGGCGGCCGCGGCCACCGACGTCGCCGGCGAAGTGCTTGGTGTGGACGCTCACCACGCGCTGTCCGGCGGCCACGGCGCGGCCGGTCCGGCCGACGACCTGCAGCTGCTCAAGGGCGTCGGGCCCAAGTTCGTCGCCCGCCTGCACGAGCTTGGCATCACTCGCTACGCCCAGCTCGCCGGCTGCGGCGGCACCGAGCTCGGCTTGCTGGACGAGAAGCTCGGACCTTTTCGCGGCCGCCTCGTGCGCGACCGAATCGCCGAGCAGGCCGATTATCTCGCCCGGGGCGACATCGACGGCTTCGAGGAGAAGTTCGGCAAGCTGGGCGGCGCCTAGCCGCCGCGCCGCCGCTGCTGCTGGGCGCCTTCGCTGGCCAGCAGCTTGTCGATCTTGCGTCCGTCCATGTCGACGATCTCGAAGCGCCAGCCGCCATAGGAGAAACGCTCGCCCACTTCGGGGAGATGCTTGAGCACCGAGAGCGCGAAGCCGGCGACCGTTGCATAATCGCGCTCTTCCGGGAGGTTGATGCTCAGGCGGTCCGACAGGAGGTCGGCGGACGCCGAGCCCGACACCCACCAGCTGCCGTCGTCGCGCTCGACCAGCGGCGGATCGGTGTCGAAATCCTGGTCGGAGGCGAATTCCCCGGCGAGCGCGCTCAGCAGGTCGGCCGGCGTGACGATGCCTTCGAAATGGCCGTATTCGTCGTGGACGAAGGCGACCGGCACCTCCGCCGCGCGAAGCACGTTGAGCGTGTCCATCGCGTCGGTCTGATCCGGGACGACCGGCGCCGGGCGCATCAGCTCGCGAAGGTTCAGCCCCTTGCCCTCGATGAAGGCGGTGACGATGTCGCGCGCCTGGACGACGCCGACGAGCCGGTCGACGGAACCTTCGGCTACGGGGAGCCGGCTGTGCGGAGTCGCCAGCAATGCGTCGCGGATCGCCTCGGGATCGGCATCGATGTCCACCCAGTCGACCTCGGTGCGCGGAGTCATCACCTCGCGCGTCGGCCGGTCTGCCAGCCGCACGACGCCGGAGATGATCGCCCGCTCATTCTCCTCGAGCACCCCGGCCGTGGTCGCCTCGGCGACGACGAGCTGGAGGTCCTCGGCCGTCACCTGGTCGGCCGATTCGCGATTCAGCCCAAGCAGCCGGAAAATGAGCGCGCTGGTCCGGTCGAGAAGCCAAACGAACGGCGCGGTGGCTTTGGACAGCCAAAGCATCGGCAGCGCCATCACGAGGGCGATCGGCTCCGGCGCGCGCAGGGCGAATTGCTTGGGGACGAGCTCTCCGATCACCAGTGAGGCATAGGTGGTGAGGATGATGACCAGGGTGAATCCCAGCGTCTGCGCCGTCCCCGGATCGACACCGTAGGCGGCGATCCGCTGCCCCACCGGCCCGCCGAGGCTCGCGCCGGAATAGGCGCCGGCGAGGATGCCGATGAGGGTGATGCCGATCTGGACGGTCGAAAGGAAGCGCCCCGGATCGGCCGAAAGGTCGAGCGCGGTCTGGGCGCCGTGCCGCCCCGCCTTGGCCATCGCCCGAAGCCGCGGCCGCCGCGACGAGACCAGCGCTAGCTCGGCCATGGCGAAGACGCCGTTCAGCGCCACCAGGAACAGGATGATGACGGCGTCGAGCCACGGGAAGGGATCGGGGGGAACGGGGGCGGACATGAGCGTCGAGGCGTTTCCTAGCCGCTATTCTTTCTCCGCGACAACATCTTCCTCAGGCCCGGTTCAAGCCGGAGGTGGAACATTCGCGTCCGAGCAGCGGTTGATCCGCCGTTCCTGTCGGAGCTTTCCCACAGAAAGGAATGAGTATGCCTGTATCCAAGCGTTTTGCCCTGACGGCCGCCGCGGCCGCCCTCATCACCACCACCGCAGCCTGCGTCACCGATCCCAATACCGGTGAGCGGCGCGTCTCCAAGGCCGCCATCGGCGCGGCTGTCGGCGGCGCCGGCGGCTATCTGCTCGGCGAGATCCTGGGCGGGCGGCGCGACCGCACCGAACGGATCGTAGGCGCCGGCATCGGCGCGATCGCCGGCGGCGCGGTCGGGGCCTATATGGACCGGCAGGAGCAGGAATTGCGGCGGCGCACCGCCGGCACCGGCGTCGTCGTCGAGCGCCAGGGCGACGAGCTGCTGCTGACCATGCCGGCCGGAATCACCTTCGCGGTCGACCGTTCCGACGTGCAGCCGCAGTTCCAGCCGACCCTGGACCAGGTGGCGCAGACGCTCCAGGCCTACCCGTCGACGATCCTCGACGTTTACGGCCACACCGACAGCACCGGCAGCGACGCCTACAACCAGTCGCTGTCCGAGCGCCGGGCGCAGTCGGTCGCGGGCTATCTGGAGAGCCGCGGAGTCCAGCGGGTCCGGATCGCGACCCAGGGCTTCGGCGAGAGCCGGCTGCTGGTCAATCCGGAGCGGACCGAAGCCGACCGGCAGGCCAACCGCCGCGTCGAGATCAGGATCGTCCCGGCGACCACCTCCGCCGGCTGACCCGCCGGACCTGGGCGGCATGAGCGGCGATGGAGGACGCGCGGGCGCGTGAACGGCTGACGGCGTCGGGCGGCGTCGCGCTGCTCCACCTGCTGCTCGCTTATGCCCTCGTCGCGGGACTGAACGTAAGGTTCGTGCTGCCGCACAGCGACGATCTCAAGCTGTTCGACGTGGCCGTTCCGCCACCGCCGCCGGAGGCGACCGCCGTCGCCAAAGCTGAACCGAAGGCGGCGGGAGCGGCGGCTCCGCCTAGTCGCGAGGCGCGGCCGACGCCAGTCGTCGCGCCGCCGCCGCGGCTGCCGCTGCCCTCGCATTTGAGAACCGCGCCGGAACCGCGCCTGCCCACCGGCACCGACGCCACGGCCGGAGCCGCGCACGTGGACGGGCCGGGCACCGGTGCCGGCGGAGTCGGGGCGGGAGCCGGCAGCGGCGGGCGGGGAAGCGGCACCGGCGGGGGCGCCGCAGTGCCGGCTGAGCGGATCAGCGGCCGCCTCTCCGGCGACACCGACTATCCGGCCTCGGCTAGGCGCGCGGGAGTGGAAGGCAGCGTCTCGGTGCGCTTCGTCGTCCGCACCGACGGGCGCGTCGGCGGGTGCCGGGTGACCCGCTCGAGCGGTCATGCGGAGCTCGATTCGACCACCTGCCGCCTCATCGAGGAACGGTTCCGCTACCGGCCGGCGCGCGATGCCGACGGACGGCCGGTGCCGCAGACGGTGACGCGGACGTTCGACTGGCTGCTGCCCTACCGCCACTGACCGATCGCGGCGCCTTGCCAGCCGGCGCTCGAGCCGACATGGCCTGCGCCGATGAGCCAGTCGGTCCTTCTGAAGTCGATTTGGGAGAGCCCTTTGTGGCTCGCACACGATCTGGATCCGGCCACCGACGGACTGACGCTGCTGCGCATGGAGGAAGCGGATTATCGCGCCGCCAGCTTCCTCGACCAGCGCGTCATCGGCCCCGCATCGAAGACCGAGACGCTTCCGTGGCAGAGCGTGGCCGAGGCGCTCCCCGCGCAGGCGCGGCGGGACGTCCAGTGCATCTTCCACATCGGCAACGTGGGATCGACGCTGATCTCGCGGCTGCTTGGCGAGCTGCCCGAGGTATTCGCGCTGCGTGAGCCGCTGCTGCTTCGGACCTTCTTCGAGATGATCGGCTCGGGCTGGGACGAGGGCGAGGCGGACCGGCGGATCGACACGCTGCGGGCGCTGCTGTCGCGCACCTTTCGCCCGGAGCAGCGGGCGATCGTCAAGGCGACGAGCTTTACGAGCGAGCTCGCGGCGCGGCTGGTGCCGCCGGGCTCGCGCGCGCTGTTCCTGTTCGCGTCGCCGCAGCATTATATCGAGAACATCCTGGCCGGCGAGAATTCGCGGACGACGGCGGAGATGCTGGCGCCGGCGCGGCTGGAGCGGCTGCGCAGCCGCTGCGAAGGGCTCGCGCTCGATCTCGCGCGGCTCGGGCCGGCGCACAAGGCAGCGCTCGGCTGGGCGTGCGAGATGACGTCGCTGGAGCATAATGCGGCGCGCCTGCCGCCCGGCGCGGTGATGTGGCTCGATTTCGACGAGTTCCTGAACGACGCGGTCTCCAGCTTCACCGCCGTTGCGGCGCATTTCGGCCATCCGGTCTCGCCCGCCGCGGCCGCGGCGATCTGCGGCGGGCCGCTGATGCGCCGTTATTCGAAGGCGCTGGAATATGAGTACAGCCCGCAGCTTCGGCGCGACATCCTGGCCCAGGCGCGGTGGCGTCACGGCGCCGGCATCCGGGAGGCGCTCGGCTGGCTTAATGCGCTCGCCAACCGCTATCCTGCTCTGGCACAGGCGATTCGGCGGGCGCACTGAGGAGCGGCGATGTTCAAGGAAATCCCGGACCTGCTGACCCCCGCGCAAGTCGCCGAACTCACCCGGATCGCCGCGTCCGGCAAGTTCGTCGACGGGCGGATCAGCAACCCCTATTCGACCGTGAAGCAGAACCTGCAGCTCCACGACGAGGCCGCCTACCAGCGTTCCTCGCAGATCATGATGCAGGCCCTCTACGCTCACGAGGACTTTCGCAACTACGCCTTTCCGGTGGCGATGCTGCCGCCGCTGATGACCCGCTATACGCCGAGCATGCGCTACGGCGCCCATGCCGACGCCGCCTTCCTCCAGCTCGGCAACGTCACGCTGCGCTCCGACCTCAGCTGCACGATCTTTCTCGGCGATCCCGCGGCCTATGAGGGCGGCGCGCTGCGGATACAGCTCGGCACCCGCGAGATGCGCTTCCGGGGCGCGCCGGGGACGGCGATCGTCTACCCCTCGACGACGATGCACGAGGTCGAGCCGGTGACCCGCGGCGAGCGGTTCGTGGCGATCACCTTCATCCAGAGCCGGATCCCGGACCAGTTCCGCCGCGAGCTGCTCTACGAGCTCAACGAGGTGGCGGCGCTCGAGGGGCTGGGCATGGCGCCGGAGAATTTCACGCGGCTCCAGCTCATCCAGGCCAATCTGCTGCGCTATTGGGGCGAGCGGCCCTGAGCCTCCCTCAGCCGAGCCGGCGGTCCTCCGCCGCCCGGCGCTCGCGAAAGAAGTCCCGCAAAAGCTCGCCCGCCTCCGCCTCGCCGATGCCGGCATAGACTTCGGGCGCGTGGTGACAGGTCGGCTGGCCGAACAGCAAAGGCCCGTGAAGCACCGCGCCGCCTTTGGGGTCGCTCGCGGCGAAATAGAGGCGCTGGATCCGCGCCAGGGCGACCGCGCCGGCGCACATCGCGCAGGGCTCCAGCGTCACCCACAGATCGCACCCGTCGAGCCGCGACGTGCCGAGCGCCGCCGCCGCCGCCCGAAGCGCCGCGATCTCCGCGTGGGCGGTGGGATCGTTGCTCGCGCGCATGGAGTTGCGGGCCGCGGCGACGACTGCCCCGCCGCGAGTCACGACCGCCCCGACCGGCACTTCCCCGGCGTCGGCGGCCGCTTTCGCCTCGGCGAGGGCGAGGCGCATGGGCTCGGGCAGCGGAAAGCTCATCGCGCCCTGCTAGCCGCCGCGGCGGGGCGGCAAAAGGGCAGGCTTATTGCGCGTTCGCCTGCTGGTTGTCGGGTTCGAGGCCGACGCTCGGCACCTCGACCTGCCGCGTTTCCGTGCGCACGACCGGCACCTGAACGTTCTTGACGGCGGTGCCGACCTCGACGTCGCGAGTCTGGATGGACACGCTCCCGTCAGTGCCCTGGTGCAGGTTGATCACGCCGAAAGCGACCAGCGCGATGCCGATCAGGATGAGCAGCGCGATGAACAGCAGGAGT
>DASZEO010000253.1:0-3592 GCA_035940755.1 Allosphingosinicella sp.
TGGAGGCGGCGACGGACGCCATTGCTGCGGAGTTCGAGGCGGTGATGAGCGCCGAGCGCGCGGAGCTCGTCCCCTACATTCAGTATTCGGCCGACCAGCCGGTGCGGCAATGGGCCGGGCTCAACTGGAACCGTGCCTGGACCGCCATCCACCTGCTGCTGAACGGCCAGCGGGTGGGGGCCAATGCGCGCCACTGTCCGGTAACGCTGGCGTTGCTGGAGCGGATCGGCCAGCCGCATATTGCCGGCCGCTCGCCCAACGCCATGTTCTCGTTGCTGGCGCCGCGAACCCGGATCCCCCCGCACAACGGCGTCGCCAACACCCGCCTCGTCTGCCACCTGCCGCTGATCGTGCCCGAGCATTGCTGGTTTCGCGTGGGTGCGGAGACTCACCCGTGGAAGCGCGGCAAGGCCTGGATATTCGACGATACGATCGAACATGAAGCAGCGAACGACAGCGACCAGTTGCGAGTCGTCTTGATCTTCGACCTTTGGCACCCGGGGCTGGGCGAGGCCGAGCGCGCCGCCGTCGCCGCCGTCATGGCCGAGCGGCCGGAGAGCGGCGAGGCCGGACTGTGACGGCGCTGCGGGCGGCTCGGACGCCGCTCGACGAGCGGCAGCGCCTGACTGCGGCGGTGGCGGCCGATCCGGTAAACCCGGATCTTCGCCGGGCGCTCGGCCGGCTGCTGGCGCGCGCCGGCGAGCCGCGGCCGGCGCTGGAGCAGTATCGGGCGGTGCTGAACCTCGTGCCGAACGATCCCGACGCCGCCGCCGATGCCGGGCTGATGGCGCGCCGCTGCGCCCTTGAGGAGGAGGTGCTGCCGCTGGTGCGAGCGGCGGCGGACGCCAATCCCCGCCACCCGCGCCTGTGGCAGGTTCTGGGGCTGATGCACCGTAGCCTCGATGAGCTCGATCCGGCGACGGCCGCCCTGGACCGGGCCGCGGCGCTCGCGCCCAAAGATCCGCTGATCGTCCACGGCCGCGCTCGCGCCTGGATGGAGGGCGGAAAGCCCGCGGTGGGCTATTTCGAGCAGGCGTTGCGGCTCGCCCCCACAGACCAGACTATCCTTCAGGGGCTGATGGCGGCGCTCGTCGCCGAGAACCGCTCCGACGACGCCGTCGCCCTCGCCCGGGCGGCGCTCCGGCGTTATCCGGAATGGATCGCCGTCCATGAAACCCTTGCCCAGCATCTGTGGTCGGTGGGCGAGAAGGAAGGCTTCACCGCCTCGATGGAAGAGGCGTTGCGCACCCGCCCGAGGGATGTCCTTCTTTGGAAGGCGCTTATCATCGTGCTCATGCAGGCGAAGCTGTTCGAGCAGGCTCTCGCCGCGATCGAGCGCGGCCGCGCGGCGGCGGGAGACCATCTCGTGTTCGACGCGAACGAGGCGGTATGCCATTCCGACACCGGTGACTTCGCCGCCGCCGACCGGCTCTACGCGTCCGTGCCTCTCGATGATCCCACCATCAGGCTTCGCTACGTCGGGCACCTGCTGAAGACCGGACGGCCGGCCCAGGCGGAGGAGACCGCGCTGCCGATGACGCGCACGCCGGCCGCCGCGGATTTCTGGCCCTATCTGTCGATCGCCTGGCGGATGACCGGCAACCCGCTATGGGAATGGCTGGAGGGGGACCCGCGGCTCGTCGGCACCTTCGACCTCGCCGAGGCCCTCCCTTCGCTTGAGGCGCTTGCCGCCTTTCTGCGCTCGCTTCACCTGACGACGCACCAGCCGCTGGAGCAATCGGTGCGCGGCGGGACCCAGACCGATGGGATGCTGTTCATGCGCACCGAGCCCGAGGTGCGCTCCCTTCGCGCCGCCATCGTCGAGGCGGTGCGCGAGCATATTGCGCAGCTGCCGCCCGTCGATCCCGGCCACCCTTTGCTGGCCCGCTCGCGCGCGCCGATCCGCTTCACCGGGTCCTGGTCGATCCGACTGACCGGAGGCGGCCGCCACGCGAACCACGTCCACCCGGCCGGCTGGTTCAGCTCGGCGCTCTACATCGCCTTGCCCGATCCCGCGGAACGCGGGCCGGAACCGGCCGGCTGGCTGACGCTCGGCGAGCCGCCCGCAGAGCTCGGACTTGACCTGCCCCCGTTCCGGACGATCGAGCCGCAGCCGGGCCGCCTCGCCCTCTTCCCGTCGACGATGTGGCATGGGACGCGGCCCTTTGCCGAGGGCGAGCGGCTGACGGTGGCGTTCGACGTCGCGCCGCCGCTCTGAACCGCTCCGATGAGCGATGATCGGCCGACCCTCGAGCGTGCGGTAGCGCTCGCCCGCGCCGGTGACGGCGCCGCGGCGCGCCGCGAGGCCGAAGCAGCGCTTGCCGCCGATCCCGGCAACGGCGGGCTGCTCCACTTCCTCGGCACGCTGCATTGCCAGGCCGGGGCCTTCGCCGAGGGAGCGGGGTATTTCCGGCGCGTCGTCGAGAGGGACCCTGACGCTTCGGCCGCACGTGCCGATCTTGCCCGGGCGCTGCTGGCGCTCGGGCAGAGCGAGGAGGCGCTGCTCGCCTGCGCCACGGGCGGGCCTGAGCTGCGGCGGCTGGAAGGGCAGATCCTCCAGTCGCTCGGCCGCGATGCCGAGGCGGCCGCAGCCTATGAACAGGTCGTCGGCCAAATGCCCCGTGATTGGGAGATCTGGAACAATCTCGGCAACACCCGCCAAGCGCTGGGCGATGCCGCCGGCGCCGTCGCGGCGCTGGAAGAGGCGGCCCGGATCCGACCCGACGTACTTCCGATCCAGGTCAATTTCGGGGCGGCCCTGGCGGCGGCGGGGCAGCTGGAAGAGGCGCTCCGCGCCTATTCGGCGGCGCTGACGCTGGCCCCGGCCGAATTGCCGATCCGGCTGGAGGCGGCGCGCCTTCAGCGGCAACTGGGGCGGGGGGAAGCGGCGCTCCAGTTGCTCGAAAACGCGCCCGCCGGTGCGGAAGTGGCTGTCGAGCGGGCGCGAAGCCTGACGGCGCTGCGACGGCTGGACGCGGCGGAGCAGGCGTACCGTGAGGCGATCGGGGCGAGGCCGGGATGGGCCGAAGCCTATCTCGAGCTCGGCATCGCGCTTGAGCGGTCGGGACGGGTCGAGGCGCTGGCGCCGCTGCTCGCAGAGGCGGCGGCCCAAGGCGTGGCGGCCGAGGCGCTCAGCTATCTCCACGCGCTGCTTCTTCAGTCGCAGGGCCGGGTGGAGGAGGCCCTGGAATGGGCGCAGCGGGTGCCGCCGGCGCTGGAGCCGGTCCGCACCCAGCGCCTGATTTCCCGGCTCGCCGCGCAGGCGGGGCAGTCGGCGCTGGCCTTCGCGGCGGCCGGGCGCGCCAATGCCCTCGCCGCTCGCGACTGGCGGGCCGCGCTGGAGCGCGCCGCGGCCTACCGAGCTCACGTCGGGCGGCTGACCCAGATCGTCACCGACTCGTGGGTTGCGCGCTGGACTCCGCCTGTGCCGGCCGGCGAGCGGCCGTCGCCGGTGTTCCTCGTCGGCTTTCCGCGCTCCGGGACGACTCTCCTCGACACGATCCTCATGGGCCACGGGCAGACGCATGTGCTCGAGGAGATCCCGCTGCTCGAGCGAGTGATGGCGCAAGTGGGCGGCATGGAGCGGCTGGCG
>DASZEO010000254.1:0-2066 GCA_035940755.1 Allosphingosinicella sp.
GACCAGATCACCGACTTCACCCATGGCGTCGACAGGATCGTGTTCGACCGCGCCGTCTTCACCGGCATCGCCGCCAGCGGCGGCTTGTCCGCGGCCGCGTTCCATGTCGGGGGGGCCGCTGCGGATGCGGGCGACCGCATCATCTACAATGCCGGGACCGGCCAGCTCTTCTACGACGCCGACGGCTTCGGCGGCGTCGATCAGGTGCTCATCGCTCGCCTTGGCACCGGCCTCGCGCTCACCAACACCGATTTCATCGGCTACATATAGGTCGTCGATCGGCGCCCGCCGGGTGGCGGAGAGGGTGGGATTCGAACCCACGGTGAGCGTGAACCCACGGCGGTTTTCAAGACCGCTGCCTTAAACCACTCGGCCACCTCTCCTTGCCATCGCGATACATGTCCCGCGGCGGCGCGTGCAAGTCGCGGGGCGACAGGAGCTTTCAGGTCCGCGAAAGCTCGTGTCATATAGGGTGGAGCGGATGGGGACGAAAATGCGCGCAATGACCTTAGTGGCGGCCGGGCTGCTGGTGGCGGGCGTGCCGGCGGCGCGGCTCGGCCAGGGTACGGCCTATCTCGACTTCGAGGCGCCGGCCGAAGCCCAGGCGAGCGGCCTCAGCGAAGCGGGCTTCCAGGCGTGGCTGCCGCAGCTGCGCGCCCAGGCGCAGCGCGCCGGAGTGAGCCGCTCGACGCTCGACCGGGTGTTTCCGGCGCTCGTTTTCAGCGCCAGAACAGTCGAGCTCGACCGCGCCCAGCCGGGCGGAGCGCCCGGCTCCAACGCCAACCCGCCTTTCGCCCCCTATCGCGCCCGCCATCTCACTCCGACCCTGATCAGCCGCGGCCGGGCCCGTTACGCCGCCAATCTCGGCGCCCTCAACGCGATCGGCCGCCGCTTCGGGGTTCCGCCCTCGGTGCTCGTCGCCATCTGGGGCAAGGAGACCAGCTACGGCTCGATCATGGGCGATTTCGATCTTCTCAACTCGCTCGCCACCCTCGCCTACGAAGGCCGCCGCCGCCAGCTGTTCACCGAGGAGTTCATCGCCACTTTGAAGATGATGGACCGCGGATTCCCCCGGTCGCAGCTGACCGGCAGCTGGGCGGGAGCCACCGGCCAGTCCCAGTTCCTGCCTTCGGTCTACATCCGCCTCGGCGTCGACGGCGACGGTGACGGCCGCGCCGACATCTGGCGCAGCCAGCTCGACGCTCTGGCCTCCATCGCCAATTACCTTCGCAGCACCGGCTGGCGGCCGGGCATCCCCTGGGGGACCGCCGTGCGAGTGCCCGCTGGCTTCAACCGTGCCGCCGTCGTCAACCGCCTGCGCGCGCCGCGCTGTCCGCGGGTGTTCGAGCGCCACAGCCGCTGGCTGACCGCGGCCGAGTGGCGGCGGATGGGCATAGCCAACCGCCTTTCCGACAACACCCTGGCCTCCTTGCTCGAACCGGACGGACCGGGGCAGACCGCTTATCTGCTGACCACGAACTACCGCACGATCCTCGACTATAACTGCTCGAACTTCTACGCACTGACGGTCGCCCTGCTCGCCGATTCGGTCGCCAGCTGAAGTTCGAGGACCTGACTGAGAAATGCCGCGCAAGCCACTATATCTTCTTCTTTTTACCTGTGCACTGACGCTTCCCGCCCAGGCTGCCGCACCGCCCTTCGAGACGCCGGCGCCGATCGCCTACATGATCGACCTCTCCTCGGGTGCGGTGCTGTACGCCAAGGACGAGAATCGCCGCATTCCGCCGGCTTCGATGGCCAAGATGATGGCAACTCACGTCGCTTTCAGCCTGATCGACCGCGGCGAGCTCCAGCCCAACCGGATGTGCACGGTCCGCCCTGAAACCTGGCAACGCTGGCACGGCCCCGAAGCGGGCTCGACCATGTTCCTGTCGCCGGGCGAGCAGGTCAGCGTGGCCAACCTGCTCCACGGCATCGTCACCTTGTCGGGCAACGACGCGACGGTCGCGCTCGCCGAGTGCATTTCCGGGACCGAGGCGGCTTACGTGGCGCTGATGAACCGGCAATCCGCCGAGCTGGGCCTGGCCAATTCCCACTGGGGCAAC
>DASZEO010000255.1:0-3422 GCA_035940755.1 Allosphingosinicella sp.
GCCGGCGCCGCCGACCAGCAGGTCGGCGCCCGCGCCGCCGTCGAGCAGGTTCGCCAGCGCGTTCCCGGTGAGGGTGTTGGCGAGGGCGTTGCCGGTCCCCTGCAAGGCCGAGCCGGTCAGCTTCAGCATCTCGACATTGTCCTCGAGGACGCGGTCGACGCCGCTTTCGACGGTGTCGACGCCTTCGCCCGCAAGCTCCACGACCCGGTCCCCGGCCTGGTCCACAACGTAGACGTCGTCGCCCGCGGCGCCCGCGAGCAGGTCGGCGCCGAGGCCGCCGTCGAGGACGATCGCGCCCGCGTTGCCCGAAATCTCGTTGGCGAGTTCGTTGCCGGTCCCGGCGATGGCGCCGGTGCCGGTCAGAGAGAGGCGCTCGACCTGCGCTGCCAGCGTGTGGCTGACGCTGCTGTAGACGATGTCCGATCCGCCGCCCTCGAGCTCGATCACGGCATCGCCGATATCGTCGATATAATAGCTGTCGTCGCCAGCGCCGCCGGTCATCCGGTCCGCGCCGGTGCCGCCGTCGAGGGCATCGTTGCCGCCGGCGCCGTCGAGCGAGTCCGCCCCGCCGCGACCTTCGATCCGGTCGTCGCCCGCGCCGCCGACGAGCTGGTTGTCCGCCTCGTCGCCGGCGATGCTGAGGTTCACCACGACGGCGGAAGCATCGACATGCTCGAAGCCGGTGACGAAGGCCGTATCGCCGCTGCTCTGGTCGCCGGCAGCGGTGACGTCGACATCCGCCGGAGCTAGCAGGATCAGGGTGTCGGTGCCGGTGCCGCCGTCGACGAGCAAGTCCTGCGGATCGTAGACGACGCTGTCGTCGCCGTCGCCGCCCTCGAGCTTGTCCGCGCCGAGGCCGCCGTCGATCCGGTCGTTGCCGCGGCCGCCGGTGAGGCGATTGTCGGCGGCGTTGCCGGTCAGGCGGTCATCGCCGTCGCCGCCATAGGCGGCCTCCATCGCGGCGTCGGCGGCCAGCGTCAGCGTCTTGCCGGCGATGGTGCTGCTCGCGCCCGCCCTCAGGTCGATGACCAGGTCGGAAGTGACGGCCGCGGCATTGACGGCGTCGTAGCCGAGCGTGTCGGCGAGCAAGGCGCGCGAGGGGTCGCTGCCGAATTTGGCGAACTCGTCGGTGTAGACGTAGGTGTCGTCGGCCGTGACGGCGTCGCCGTACACCTTGAGCTGCAGCGAATTGAGGGTGCCGGTATAATAAGCGGCCTCGTCGGTGACCTTGACCACCCATTGCCCCGCGCTGGATTCGCCCCAGAAGGCGTTGCTCGAGAGGGTGAAGACGAGATTGTCGCTCATGTCGGAGCCGTTGAGCGGGCGATCGATGAGGATGCTCTGCGTCCCGTCAGGTGAGGTCAGCGAGATCTTGATGTCGCCGCGGGCGGTGTGGCCGATGTTCACGACGAGCTCGACATGGTCGATGCGCAGGTCCGTCGTGAGCGCCAGCGGCACCACAACGCCCGTCGTCTTGTTGTCGGGTATCGCCTTGCGCACGGTGGCGGAAACGCTCGCCGACTGCTCGTTCGCCGAGCTGCCGAGGCCGGTCCAGGTCTCCGCCAGGCGAACGGCGGCATGCGCGTCGACGAGGCCGAAGCCGTAGTCGTTGGAGAAGTGCAGGCCGCCGCCGTTCCAGTCGGCGGCATGGTTGAAGGTCCAGGAATACCATTCGTAGCCGGTGGGCGGAGCGCCGATCGCGCTGCCGACCTGGCGGGCGGAATAAGCGAGGATCTCCTGCACGTCGCGCCAGCCGAGGCCCGGATTGGCTTCAAGCATCAGCGCGACGACGCCGGTGACGATCGGGGCAGCGGCCGAGGTGCCGCCGAAGTCGGAGCGTTCGTCGGTCGGCGTGTCGCCAAAGCTGCCGGCGAGGTCGGTGGTGGTGATGCCGACGCGGTCGCCGCTGCTCGGCGCGGAGACCAGCAGCGACGAGCCCGGCGTGCTGTAGGAGGAAACCTGCCCCTTGTGATCCACGGCACCGATGCTCGCGACGAAGCGGCTGTTGGTGAAGTTGTCGTAATTGGTCTCGAAGCCGTCCTGGCGGCTGTTGCCGGCGGCATGGACCATGATGGTGCCGAGGCCGCCGCGCCCGTTCGCCGCCGCGTCCTCGAGGCCGCCCTTGAAGCCCTGCCAGAACGGATCGGAGCTCAGGAAGTTGGCGGCAAAGGGCGTGGTGAAGCCCCAGCTGTGGTTGATGATGTCGAAATTGTCCTGCTGCTGCATCGCCTCGACCATGTCGGGCGCGCCGGACGAGGCGAGGATCGCGACGCCGGTCAGCTTGGCTCCGAACGCGACGCCGACGCCGCCCGCGCCGTTATTCTCCGCCGCGATGAGGCCGGCGACGGCGGTGCCGTGCGTGTCGCCGCCCGCGGCGTAGCTGCCGGTGTTCTTCGGCCGGGCATCCTGGACGACGCCGCCGAGCACGAGATGGAGGCTGGCATCGTAATTGTCATTGAGGTCGGGATGGCTGTAGTCGACGCCGTCGTCATAGACGCCGACCTTGACGCCGGCGCCGCTATAATCGTCCCAGGCGGCCGCGACGTTGATGTCGATCCCGGCGGTGCCGCCGGTCTGGCCGGTGTTGCTGAGATGCCATTGCCCGCTGAACAGCGAATCCGCCGGTGCGAAAGACCGCGCCGCGCCCGCTTCCGCTACGCCCCCAACACCAGCGCGCGCCGCCGCGCGCTCGAGAAACTTCCACATCTTCATGCCCCCGCCGGCGACGGCGCCGGCCGCGCTCTGTCGGTGAATGCCGCGGCCGCACGGGCCGCAACCGTCAAGCGCGTGCACCGCCCGAAAGCGAGTGCCGCGCGACCGAATTCCTATTGCATATCAGATATTTATTGGAAATGAACGAAAGCTGCACGCCGGGTGCGACGTCAGCGTCGCGGCGCCTCAGATGCTGAAGCTGGTGCCGCAGCCGCAGCCGGAGGCGGCGTTCGGATTGGTGACCTGGAAGGCGGCGCCGCCGAGACTTTCGACGAAATCGACCATCGAGCCGCGCACTAGGTCGAGCGAAACCGGATCGACGACGAGGGTGACCCCGTCCTGAGCCACGGCGAGATCCTCCGCCTCCACCTCCTCGGCGAGCCCGAAGCGGTACTGGAAGCCGGCGCAGCCGCCGCCGTCCACCGACAGGCGAAGGATCGGCGGCTTGCCCTGGCGCTGGGCGATCGCCGCCACTCGGGCAGCGGCGCTCGGGGAAAGGGCGATGTCGGTCATGACGGGAAGATAGGGCGGCGGGCTGCCTAAGACCAGAGCCGCACCCAACGAGGCGCAACGGCGCGTGAACGCTTGTGCCCGGCTGCCGACGCCGCCATATGGCGGTCAGCGAGCGGAGCGAAGGATGAAGACCCGAGTTTTCGTGACCCTGAAGAACGGGGTCCTCGACCCGCAGGGAAAGGCCATCCACCATGCGC
>DASZEO010000256.1:0-5875 GCA_035940755.1 Allosphingosinicella sp.
GCGCGGTCGACGATGTCGAGCGTCTCGCGCACATTATGGTCGGTGATGAGGACGCCGATGTCGCGCTTCTTCAATTCGCCGATCAGATCGCGAATGTCCTGGATCGAGATCGGATCGATGCCCGCGAAGGGCTCGTCGAGCAGCATGATCGAGGGATTGGCGGCAAGCGCCCTGGCGATCTCGCAACGGCGGCGCTCACCGCCCGACAGCGCCATTGCCGGAGCGTCCCGAAGGTGGCCGAGGTGGAATTCGCCGAGCAGCTGTTCGAGGCGCTCGGCGCGAACGCGCTTGTCGGGTTCGGCGACTTCGAGGACGGCGACGATGTTCTGCGATACGGTGAGGCCGCGGAAGATCGACGTCTCCTGCGGCAGGTAGCCGAGGCCGAGGATGGCGCGCCGGTACATGGGCAGGCCGGTAATGTCCTCGCCGTCGAGCAGGATGCGGCCGCTGTCGGGCTTCACCAAGCCCATGACCGAGTAGAAGCAGGTCGTCTTGCCGGCACCGTTGGGGCCGAGCAGCCCGACCACCTCGCCGCGGTCGACACCGAGCGAGACGTCGGTCAGCACCGCCTTTTTGTCGTACGACTTGGCGATCGAGACGACGGAGAGGCCGCGCGACATCTCGCCGACCGCGGCGTCCAGGTCCGGCCGTTCGATGGCGAGGGTTTCGTTCATGCGCGCTCCGCTATCCCATCGGCCAAGTTAGGCGATGCGCCGTTGCGCCTCAACCGGCAAGTTTCTTGCATGGCCTGCGCGGAAAGCGAACGTCCCTGATCAGCCGCCGCGCCGCGGGACGGTGAAGCGGCCGGTGACGCGGCCGCCGCTCTCCTGGGTGCCGGGCGCTCCGGCGGTGCCGCCGTCCATGACGGCACGGCCGCTCTGCAGGTCGAGGACCAGCCGACCGCCTTCGACGTGCGACTGGCCGCGGGTGAGGGAGACGCCGCCGATCATCGTCACCAGCCGCCGGTCGAGGTCGTAGATCGCGAACTGGCTGCTGGCGGTCTCGGACGGGCTGCGCAGGACGACGCCGCCCGTCGCTTCGAGCCGGTTGATCTCGATTCCGCCCGCGCTGGCATAGGCGACCGTCAGCCGGGCGGTGCTCAGGCGAAGATCGCCCTGCCGCACCTCGACATTGCCGGAGAAGATGGCGCGGTCGGCGCGGTCCTGCACCTCGATGCGGTCGGCGGCGACGTCGACCGGCGCGTCGGTGTCGTGGCCCTTGAGCGCCGAGCCCGCGCCCTGGCCGAGCGCGGCCGCGCTTCCCGCCAAAGCGAGCACGGCCGCGGCAAGGCCGGCTGTGCGCAGCGGCATCATCCGACCCCGCCCTGGACGATGTGAAGCCGCGCGCGGCCGCTGAGCACGACGCGGCGGCCGGGAAGGTCGGCTTCGATGCGGTCGGCCGAGAAGCGCCCGAGCGGCATCCGCCCGTCGACGGCGCCGCGGCTGGCGAGGCTGTGCCGGCGCATGTCGACGGTGACGTCGCGGGTGCCGAGGCTATAGCCGTCGGCGGCGGTGAACAGGATCGGCCCGAGCACATCCACTTTGTCGTGATCCATGTCGTAGCGGCCCCGAAGCGCCCGCAGCCGCGCCGGCCCTTCGTTGAGCTGGATCTGAGCGCTTATGCCGGTGATGTCGACGATCGGCACCGCCGAGCTCTGCTGGAGCGCCGATTGGGCGTTGAGCACGAACGGTCGGCCGAGATTGTCCTGGCCGCGATACTGTGCCGCCTGCACCCGCATCCGCTCCTCGGCATGCTCGACCTTGTTCTTGTTGAGCAGGAAGCTGACTTCCTGCTTCTCCTCAAGCGGCGCGAAGGCGAGGAAGGCAAGCACCACGCCGATTGCGGCGGGAAGCGCGATCTTCATCAGCCGGATCAGGAAATCGTGAGCGCCGCCGGGAGCCGCCCAGCCGCGCTTCTCGACGCGATTGCGATCGGCGAGGTCAGACATGGGCGAAAATGTCCTGCTCGGCCCAGCCGGCGAGGTCCAGCAGCGCCCGGTGCGGGAGGAAGTCGAAGCAGGCGCGGGCGAGATCCATACGCCCCTCGCGCTCGAGCCGCTCGTCGAGCTTCTGCCTGAGCGCGTGGAGGTGGCGAACATCCGACGCGGCGTAATCCTTCTGGGCGTCGGAGAGCTCGGGCGCGCCCCAGTCGGTCTGCTGCTGCTGCTTCGAGATTTCGAGGCACAGCAATTCCTTGACGATGTCCTTGAGGCCGTGGCGGTCGGTGTAAGTGCGCACCAGGCGCGAGGCGGTCTTGGTGCAATAGACCGGCGCGGCAACGACGCCGAGATAGGCATGGATCGACGCCAAGTCGAAGCGGGCGAAATGGTACAGCTTCAGGCGCTCAGGATCGGCCAGAACGGCCTTGAGGTTGGGCGCGTCATAGGCGCTGTTGGCGCGAAAGCGCACCAGATGCTCCTCGCCGCGGCCGTCCGCGACCTGCACCAGGCACAGCCGGTCGCGGCTGAGCTGAAGGCCCATCGTCTCGGTGTCCACGGCGATCGGGCCGGGCGCGAGCACGCCTTCGGGCAGGTCTTCTTCGTGGAAATGCACGGCCATGGCTTGCGGAGATAGGGCCAAGCGGCGGCAGGCTCAATGGCCGCCTTCGGGAGGCGCCGCCGGCGCCGACCCGCCCGATGCCTTTCGCGATCGGGCGTTGCGGGCCATCATGTTGAGCCCCTCGACCAAAGCCGCGAAGGTCATGGCGGCATAGATGTAGCCCTTAGGCACGTGGACGCCGAAGCCGTCAGCGATCAGGATCGAGCCGATCATCAGCAGAAAGCCGAGCGCGAGCATGACCACGGTGGGATTGCGGTTGATGAAGTTGGCCAGTGGGTCGGCGGCGAGCAGCATCACGCCGACGGCGACGAGGACGGCGATGACCATGATGACGAGATGCTCGGTCATGCCCACGGCGGTCAGGATGGAATCGATCGAGAAGACGAAGTCGAGCAGCAGGATTTGGACGATGGCGGCGCCGAAGCCAAGCGTCGGCTTCGAGGTATCGAAGACGTCGTCGTTCGGGCTCGGATCGACATTGTGGTGGATCTCCTTGGTCGCTTTCCAGAGCAGGAACAGGCCGCCGGCGATCAGGATCAGGTCGCGCCAGGAAAAGGCGGTCTCGAAGCCGGGCTCGCCATGGGCTCCGGGCGCCCCGGCGATACCGAGATCGAAGACCGGCGCGGTCAGCCCGACCAGCCAGGCGATCCCGGACAACAGGACGAGCCGCATGATCAGCGCCAGGCTGATGCCGATGCGCCGGGCCCGGCGGCGGTCCGCTTCCGGCAGCTTGTTCGACAGGATCGAAATGAAGATCAGATTGTCGATCCCGAGCACCACCTCCATCACGATCAGGGTGGCGAGCGCGGCCAGGGCTTCCGGGTGGGCGAGGACGGCGACGGCGTCGATCATGGATCATTTCAGGACAAGGAGCGGGAAGCGCGCAATGCATGAAGCGGGCGGCGGGGGCAATGCATGCGGCTGGACGCGGACGGGCCAAAAGCACTCGCAGGGCACCGCTTTTTGCGCTATAGCGGTCGGCAGTGCGCCGGTTTTACGGCGCAAGGGTCAATCGCGCTTGCCCGGCGCGGTGGTTCTTAACAGGGGAACGGGCGCTGGAAAGTAACTGAATCAGATGGGTTTCGACAGAGGGCGCCGCGGCGAGCGCGGTGGGCGCGGCAGAGACAAGCGCGATTTCATCGGAGAAGAAGGTCCAGGCGGAGGTGAACGCAGCGGCGGCGACCGATTCGGCGGCGGCGGCGGCGGATATGGCGGCGGCGACCGATTCGGCGGCGGTGGCGGCGGCTATGGCGGCGGCGGCGGCGGCGGCGGTTATCGCGGCGGCGGAGGCGGCGGCGGCTTCGGCGGCCCGCGTCCCGGCGGCGGCGGCTTCGGCGGCCCGCGCGGTGGCGGCGGCGGTGGCGGCGGCATGCCGCCCCAGGTCGTCGGCGAAGGCAAGGGCGTGGTCAAGTTCTTCAACGGCCAGAAGGGCTTCGGCTTCATCGTTCGCGATGACGGCGGCGAGGACGTCTTCGTCCACATCTCCGCGGTCGAGCAGGCCGGCCTAACCGGCCTCGCCGAGGGGCAGCCGCTCGAATTTACCCTCGTCGACCGCGGCGGCCGGATCTCGGCCACCGACCTTCGGATCGAGGGCGATCCGCTGCCGGTCGAAGACCGCGGCGGCGGCGGTGCCGGCGGTGCCGGCGGCGCTCGCGAGCGCGGCCCGCAGCGCCAGCTGACCGGCGAGAAAGCGACGGGAACGGTGAAGTTCTTCAACGCAACCAAGGGATTCGGCTTCATCACCCGCGACGACGGGCAGCCCGACGCGTTCGTGCACATCTCGGCCGTCGAGAGAGCGGGGATGATCTCGCTCAACGAGGGCGACCGGATCGAGTTCGAGCTGGAGGTCGACCGGCGCGGCAAGACGGCGGCCGTCAACCTGAACCCGATCCAGTAGGCGAAGGCCTGCTTTTCGGGTCACTCGTCCCGGCATCGTGGCTAACGGCGCGTAAACCGCTTTTCCTGAGCGGGCGTCCACCTTTGCCGTTTACCAAGAGGGCATGCACAGCCTGCTCCTCGCCGCGGCCGCCGCAGCCGCCTCGCCCGCTCCGGCGCCCGCCGCGGCGGCCCCGCTCGATCTGCGCTGCTTCCGGCTGATGGCCGAGCTGGCCGACGCCGAGGATCCGCGGATCCGGTCGATCGGCCGGATCGCCGCGCAATATTTCCTCGGCCGGATCGACGCCGCGGCGCCCGGCGCCGAGCTTGGCGAGGTCTCGGCCCCGCCCCAGGCCGAGCCGCGCGGCCGGCTGCTTCGCCAGTGCGGTGACGCGATGCAGGCCGGCGGGCGCGACTTTCGCACCATCGGCGAAGCGCTCGCCCCGCCCTCAACCCCCGCGACCTAGGTCACCAGCCGCCGCAGCGCCTCGATCGTGTCGGCCTCGGCGGCCGGCTTGTCGCGGCGGATGCGCGAGATTCGCGGAAAGCGCATCGCCAGGCCGGACTTGTGGCGGCGGCTTTCGTGGACCGAATCGAAGGCGACCTCCAGGACCAGTGACTTCTCCACCTCGCGAACCGGGCCGAAGCGCTGCACCGTATGGTTGCGCACGAACCGGTCCAGCCACATCAGCTCTTCGTCGGTGAAGCCGAAATAGGCCTTGCCGACCGGGAGCAGCTCGCCGTCCGCGCCCCAGCAGCCGAACGTGTAATCGGAATAATAAGAGGAGCGCTTGCCGCTGCCGCGCGCGGCGTACATCAGCACGCAATCGACAGTGAGAGGATCGCGCTTCCATTTGTACCACATCCCGGTGCGGCGGCCGGGGACGTAGGCGCTGTCGCGGCGCTTGAGCATAACACCCTCGATCGCGGCGTCGCGGGTTCCGGCGCGGATCGCCTCCAGCGCGTCGAAGGTCGGCGCGTCGATCAGGCTGGAGAGGTCGAACCGCTGCGGGTCCAGCGCCGAAACGAACGCTTCCAGCCGGCGCCTTCGCTCATGCCACGGCAGGGGGCGGACGTCCTCGCGGCCATCTAACAATATGTCATAGAGCCGCACGAAAGCCGGATAGTCGGCGAGCATCCGCGCGGACACGACCTTGCGCCCGAGACGCTGCTGAAGCGCGTTGAAACTGCCGGCCTCGCCGCCCTGGAACTCGCCGCGCACCAGAAGCTCCCCGTCGAGCACGCCCTCGCGCTCGAACGCGCCGGCGACGTCGGGGAAACTTCGGGTGATGTCGTCGCCCGCGCGGCTGTAGAGGCGGGTCTCGCCGCCGGCGCGGACCAGCTGAACGCGAATGCCGTCCCATTTCCACTCGGCGGCGAACTCCTCCATCGAGACGCGCAAATCCTCGAGCGGGTGAGCGAGCATGAACGGGCGGAACACC
>DASZEO010000257.1:0-2289 GCA_035940755.1 Allosphingosinicella sp.
CGCTCGAGCCACGCTTTCGCCTCGCCCTCCAGCTGCGGGCCGACCACCTCGAGCACCTTCGCGTGATAGGCATCGACCCACTCGCGCTCTTCGGGCGAGAGCATCTCCTTGGCGATGAGGCTTCGATCGATGGGCGCGAAAGTAAGCGTCTCGAACCCGAGCACAGGCTTCTCGGCGCCCTCAACCTCCCGCCGCTCGACCAGCACCAGATTCTCGACGCGGATGCCATAGGCGCCGGTCTTGTAATAGCCCGGCTCGTTGGAGAGAAACATGCCGGCGCGCAGCGGCTCGTCGCCGCCCGGCTGGCTGCTCCCGACCGGCGAGATTCGCTGCGGCCCTTCATGGACCGCGAGATACGCTCCGACGCCGTGGCCGGTGCCGTGGGCGTAATCGAGCCCCGCCGCCCACAGATATTGGCGCGCCAGAGTGTCGAGCTGGCTGCCGCGGGTGCCGTCGGGAAAGACCGCGCGGGCGACGGCGATATGGCCTTTGAGCACGCGGGTGAAGCGGTCCCGCATCTCCTCGGTGGGGGTGCCGATCGCGACGGTGCGGGTGACGTCGGTGGTGCCGTCCGGGTACTGGCCCCCGGAATCGACGAGGTAGAGGGAGTCCATCTCGAGCGGCCGATTGGTCTCCTCCGTCACCCGGTAGTGGACGATGGCGCCATTAGGTCCCGCGCCGGAGATGGTGTCGAAGCTGGTGTCGCGAAGGTCGCCGCAGGCTTGGCGGAATTCGTGCAGCTTCGCCACCGCCTTCAGCTCGTCGACATTGCCCTTCGGCGCCTCGAGCGAGATCCAGTGCAGGAACCGGCTCAGCGCCGCGCCGTCACGCGCTTGCGCGGCGCGATGCCCGGCAATCTCCGCCTCGTTCTTGATCGCCTTGGGCAGGACCGCGGGATCGCGCTTCTGCACCACCTTCGCGCCGGCATTCTCGAGCGCCTCGAAGATAGCCGCCACGGCGCGCTCGGGATCGGCGACGACCGTCTTGCCGGCGAGCGAGCGCAGGTAGCCCTCGAACTCGCTGCGGTCATGGACTCGAACCCCGTTGCCGAGATGCTGGCGAACGTCGTCGCCGATCTTCTCGGGCGCGACGAACAGCTCCGCCGTGCCGTCGTCGTTGACCAGCGCGAACGACAGGGCGACCGGTGTGTGCTCGACATCCTCGCCCCGCACGTTGAACGTCCAGGCGATCGAGTCGAGCGCGGAGAGCACGGCCGCGTCCGCTTTCTGCTCGCGCAGCCAGTCGGCCATCTCCTGCCGCTTGGCCGCCGCCGACTTGCCCGCCAGTGCATCGGGCTGCACCACCAGCCGCGCCTTGGAAGGCTCCGGCTTGTCGGCCCACACGGCGTCGATCGGGTTGCGCCGAACCGGCACCAGCTCCGCGCCCTTCTCCGCCAGCGCCTCCTTGGCTCGGGCGACCCAATCCTTGGTGTGGAGCCAGGGATCGTAGCCGATCCGCCCGCCGTCGGGCGCATGGACCTTGAGCCATTCGGCAACGCTCGTCTCCGGCACCGACTGGTAGCTCCAATGCGCGCCGTCGACCTGGGAGCGCACCTGCAGCGTATAGCGGCCGTCGACGAAGATTGCCGCTTCCTGCGGAAGCACGACGGCCGAGCCGGCTGAGCCCTGAAAGCCCGTCAGCCAGGCCAGCCGCTGCGCATAGCTGCCGACATATTCGCTCATATGCTCGTCGGTGAGCGGAACGACGAAGCCGTCGAGGCGGTCGGCCTTCAGCTGCTCGCGCAGCGCCTTCAGGCGGTCTTCATAGCTGGACATGGTGTTCCCCTAAGCATGGCCGGGCGCGACGCCAAGCCGGCAGCCGCAAAAGGCTCGAAAGGTCCGAATGTTCGCACTGCCCAAGGCGCCGCAGATTCTTCCGATGCCGAGCGCGTAAGAGCCGAGCGGCGTGCGCGGGACGGGCCGGTTGAGCGCCAGCGAATCGGGCCTCTCGCATGGGCCGATTATGGCACGGATGCGGGGGTGTAGGAAAATGCAGACGGGAAACCCGGCGCAAGGGCGTCCACACGCGGCGGACCGTGAGCTTGCGCAATGCGCTCGGCAACCACGCCAGCTTCGAAGCGATTGCCTCTGGACGCGGCACAGCGTTCCTGCTTTCCCGCAGCGAGAGGGGATCACTGATGCGCCATATCGCCGCCTGCCTGATGTTGCTCGTCGCGCCGATCGCTGCGGCGAGCCAAGCGCCAAGGGACGCCATGACCAAGAGCAATGCCCAGCTTCCGCCGCCGCCTGTCGCCGAGCAGCGCCCTTATACATTCGAGCGGCACGGGGT